>NZ_JBHWJJ010000254.1:0-5040 GCF_042732005.1 Streptomyces sp. NPDC059851
CCGCCTCCGCCAGCAGGCCGGCCACAGCACCGCGATCGGCACCGGCCCCGGCAACCACCTGACGGACCTCGGCCCCACGGCCGGCCAGGGCCTCCACCACAGCCGTGTCGTCCACACCCGCGGCAGGGGACACGACCAGCCACGTCCCCGACAGCCCCACACCACCGGCCGACGCATCCGCCAGCGGCTTCCACGACACGCGGTAGCGCCAGCCGTCCACCTCGGAGCGGGTCCGTACGCGGCGGCGCCACGCCGAGAGGGCCGGGACGACCTCGCTCAGCGGCTGTTCGCCGTCGGCGTCGAGTTCGAGGGCGGCGGCGAGGGCAGCCACGTCCTGGTGCTCGACGGCGTCCCAGAAGTCGCTGTCGGCCGGGTCGGCCGGGTGCGCGGGGGTGGTGAACGGGTCGGCGGTGGGGGTGCGCGCGTCCATCCAGAAGCGCTGCCGCTGGAAGGCGTACGTCGGCAGCTCCACGCGCCCGGCGTCCGTGCCGGCGTAGAAGGCGGCCCAGTCCACGTCGGTGCCGCCGACGAACGCGTGGGCGACGGCGTCGAGCAGGGTGGCGGTCTCGGGGCGGCCGGCGCGCAGCACGGCGGCGAAGGAGGGGGGCGCGGTCGCGGCAGCGGTGTCCTGCGGTTCGGCGGTGATGCAGTCCCGGGCCATGGCCGTGAGGACCGGGTCGGGGCCGAGTTCCAGGAAGGAGTCGACGCCCCGGGCCCGGAGGGTGCGTACGCCGTCGAGGAAGCGGACGGCGTCGCGTACGTGCCGGACCCAGTGTTCGGGGGAGGCGAGTTCCGCGGCGGTGGCGGTGGTTCCGGTGAGGAGGGAGACGAGGGGCAGGGTGGGGGTGCGGTAGTCGAGGACCTGGGCCAGGCGGCGGAATTCCTCCAGCATCCCGTCCATGTGCGGCGAGTGGAAGGCGTGGCTGACGGTCAGCCGCTTGGTCTTCCGGCCCTGGGCCTCGAAGGCTTCGGCGACGGCGACGGCGGCGTCCTCGTCACCGGCGACCACGACCGACTCGGGGCCGTTGATCGCGGCGATGCCCACCCGGTCGTCCGCACCGATCAGCGGCAGGACCTCGTCCTCCGACGCCTGGACCGCGATCATGGCGCCGCCGGCGGGCAGTGCCTGCATCAGGCGGCCCCGGGCGGCGACGAGCGCGCACGCGTCCTCCAGGGAGAGGACTCCCGCGACGTGGGCGGCGGTGATCTCGCCGACGGAGTGGCCTGCGACGAAGGCCGGCCGCAGGCCCCACGACTCGACGAGCCGGTATAGCGCCACCTCGATCGCGAAGAGCGCGGGCTGGGTGTAGGCGGTCTGGTGGAGGAGGGCTGCCTCGGGTGTGTCCTCGTCGGCGAACAGGACGTCGAGCAGCGGGCGTTCGAGCTGCTCGTCGAGGTACCAGCAGGCGTCGTCGAGGGCGTCGGCGAAGACGGGGAAGGTGTCGTACAGTTCACGGCCCGCGCCGGGGCGCTGGCTGCCCTGGCCGGTGAACAGGACGGCGGTGCGTCCTGCGGCGGGTTCGCCGTGGACGACGGCGGGGGCGTCGGCGCCGTCGGCGAAGGCGTGGAGGGCCCGGCGGAGGGTGGTGCGGTCGGCGCCGAGGACGACGGCGCGGTGTTCGAAGCGGCTGCGGGTGGCGGCGAGGGAGTGGCCGATGTCGTGGGGGCCGGCGTCCGGGTGGGTGTCGAGCCAGTCGCCGAGGCGTCGGGCGGTGGCGCGCAGGGCTTCGGGGGTCTTGGCGGACAGGGCCCAGGGCAGCGGTGCGGGGGCGAGACCGGGGGTCTGCCCGGTCGGCTGGTCGGTCGGCTGGTCGGTGCCGTCGTCGGCGCGGTCCTCGGCGGGCGGTTCCTCGATGATGGCGTGGGCGTTGGTGCCGCTCATGCCGAACGAGGAGATGCCCGCGCGGCGCGGGGTGTCCGTGGTCGGCCAGTCGACGGGGTCGGTCAGCAGCGAGACGGCGCCGGCCGCCCAGTCGACGTGCGGGGTCGGCGCGTCCACGTGCAGGGTCTGCGGCAGCACCCCGTGCTGCATCGCCATGACCATCTTGATGACGCCTGCGACGCCGGCGGCGGCCTGGGTGTGCCCGATGTTCGACTTCAGGGAGCCCAGCCACAGCGGTCGGCCGTCGGCGCGGTCCTGGCCGTAGGTGGCGAGCAGCGCCTGTGCCTCGATCGGGTCGCCGAGCCGGGTACCCGTGCCGTGCGCCTCGACGGCGTCCACGTCGGCGGCCGACAGGCCCGCGTTGGCCAGTGCCTGGCGGATGACGCGCTGCTGGGCGGGCCCGCTGGGGGCGGTGAGGCCGTTGCTGGCGCCGTCCTGGTTGAGGGCGGTGCCGCGGACGAGGGCCAGGACGCGGTGGCCGTTGCGGCGGGCGTCGGAGAGGCGCTCCACGAGGAGCATGCCGACGCCTTCGCCCCAGGCGGTGCCGTCGGCGGCGGCCGCGAAGGGCTTGCAGCGGCCGTCGGGGGCCAGGCCGCGCTGGCGGCTGAAGGACAGGAAGGAACCGGGGCTGGCCATGATCGCGGCGCCGCCGGCGAGGGCCAGGGAGCATTCGCCGTTGCGGAGGGCCTGGACGGCGAGGTGCAGGGCGGCGAGCGAGGAGGAGCAGGCGGTGTCGACGGTGACGGTGGGGCCTTCGAGGCCGAAGGTGTAGGCGATGCGGCCGGAGGCGACGCTCGCGGCGTTGCCGGTGACGAGGTAGCCCTCGAATCCGTCGGCGGCGTCCTCCAGGCGGGGGCCGTATTCCTGGGTTTCGGCGCCGACGAACACGCCGACCTGGCCGCCGCGGAGCCGGGCGGGATCGAGGCCGGCCCGGTCGAACGCTTCCCAGGAGGTTTCCAGCAGGATGCGCTGCTGGGGGTCCATCGCGAGGGCCTCGCGGGGGGAAATCCCGAAGAATGCGGCGTCGAATTGGTCGGCGTCGTGGAGGAATCCACCTTCGCGGGTGTAGGTGGTTCCGGCACGGTCGGGGTCGGGGTCGTACAGCGCGTCGAGGTTCCAGCCCCGTCCGGTGGGGAATTCCGTAATGGCGTCGGTGCCGGAGGCGACGAGTTGCCAGAGTTCTTCGGGGGAATGCACGTCGCCGGGGAAGCGGCAGCCCATTCCGACGATGGCGATCGGTTCGTCGCTGTTGACGGCGGCCGTGACGGGCGTCTCGGTGGGGGCGGTCCGGCCCAGGAGGAGGGCGTGGACGCGGTCGGCGAGGTGGGCGGGGGTGGGGTGGTCGAAGGCGAGGGTGACGGGGAGGCGCAGGCCGGTGCCGGCGACGAGGCGGGCGTGCAGGTCGACGGCGGCCAGCGAGTCGAAGCCGAGGTCCAGGAAGGAACGGTCGGGGTCGAGGGCGGCGGGGGCTCCGTCGCGCAGGGTGGCGGCCACCAGGGAGGAAACCCAGTCGAGCAGTGCCGCCCGCTGCTCGACTTCGGTCAGGCCGGCCAGGTGCTCGCGCCACTGCGCCTGGGCCGCCGCCGGGCTGGTGCCACCGGTTCCGCCCCGGGCGTCCCGGGGTCCGGCCTGAGTCCCGTCGGCCTCGGAGGAGCCGCCGATCTCCGGTGCGAAATCCTGGGACTCGTTCGACATCGCGCGCTCCACCACTCCGTACAGAGAACTCCAATACTGGTGAGACCCTGACACGCCGGAGGGGAGGCAGAAACCCCTAACAATCCCCCTACGAACCCCTAGGCGGAGACCGGATGAAAAAGCCTTGACTCTACGGGCGGGACTGACTCATGATGCCGCCGCAGTAAGGGAAAACACAATAATCCGAAAGGTTCTTACCAACGGAATGGCCGGACGTCAATCTGGCGTCCGCCGCATCCCGTTGCCGGGCGTCAGACCCGGCTCCTTCCGTTCACGCCACCCGAGAGGAATTCGTTCTCATGCGCGTTCTGTTCGTCACCTACCCAGCCATCGGCCATCTGTTCCCGACGATTCCGCTGGCCTGGGCGCTGCGTTCGGCCGGTCACGACGTGCTGGTCGCCAGCTCGGGTGACGCGCTGGAGGCGGCGAACGCCGGTCTGCACGTGGCCGACGTGTCCCCCGGTTTCCACTTGGAGGAGTTCCTCCAGACGGAGTGCGGGGAGCTGATAGCGCGGCTGCGGCAGCCGGGGGAGATCGACCCCATGGACGGGTTGAGGATGTTCGCCCAGCTCAATGACGCCCTCGCCGACGGCATCGTGCGGGCCGCCGACGCGTTCCGGCCCGACCTGATCGTGTACGAGCAGATCTTCGTGGCCGGTCTGATCGCTGCGGCCCGTCTCGGGGTGCCGGCGGTCCAGCACAACTTCGGTTGCGTGCGGGCGACCCCGCTGCGCCAGCTGACCGTGGCGTTGATGTCGGAGACGATGGCGCGGCACGGGGTGGCGGGCGTCCCGGACCGCGTGCCCACGATCGACATCGCGCCGCCGAGCATGGTGGAGGCGGAGGTGGACGGCTGGCTGATGCGACCGGTCCCGTACAACAGCGGTGCGGTGCTGCCGGACTGGGTGCTGGAGGAGCGGACGGGCCGCCCCCGGATCGGGGTGACGTTGGGCACGGCGACGGTGCACGTGAACGGTCTGGGCCCGGTCCAGCGCCTGGTGGCCGCCGCCCCGCAGGTGGACGCGGAGTTCGTGCTCGCCCTGGGCGAGGTGGAGACGTCCGAGCTCGGTGAACTGCCGGAGAACGTGCGGGTCGTGGGCTGGGTGCCGCTGGCGAAGCTGCTGGAGACCTGTGACGCGGCGGTGCACCACGGCGGTGCCGGGACGACGCTGGCCGCGCTCAACGCGGGCGTGCCGCAGCTGGTCCTGCCCGACGGGGCGGACCGCGGGATCAACGCCCAGGCCGTGGAGGACCGGGGCCTGGGCCTGAGCCGTTCGGCGGAGGACCTTGACGCGGAGCTGCTGACGCGGCTGATCACGGACGAGAAGATGGCCGCGGTGGCGCGGGAGGTGCGGGCCGAGATCGAGTCGATGCCGACGCCGGTGTCGCTCGTGGCGCGGCTGGAGGAACTGGCGGGCCGCTGATCGGCGGGCCACCGGGGCCGGTGTGGCGCGGGCCGGCGG
>NZ_JBHWJJ010000255.1:0-4845 GCF_042732005.1 Streptomyces sp. NPDC059851
GATCGACCGCAACACCATGGTCACGGTGCTGCTGCGGCACCACCCCGAACTGGCCCCCGCCCTGGACGGCGTCACCAACGCCTTCGCCCCCTGGAGGACCCTGTGACCGGCATCCCTGGGACCGGCATCCCCGCACCACGGGCGGAGTCCCTGCCGCGCCTGCCGGCCGCGGAGGGGCTGCGCGCCCACTCCGCCGCCCTGCTCGACCATGCGCGGCGGCTGCGGGCCGGGGCCGCCGCACTCGACTGGAAGGGGCCGCAGGCCGAGGCGTTCCGGTGGCGGATCGAGGACCTGGCCGACCGTTGCGCGGCGGCGGCCGAAGGCCTGGCCCGCTCCGCGGACCAGCTGGACGCGGCCGCCCTCGCCCGCCGCTGAGGGGAGACGCCGGGCGGCGCCGGTGGGGCGGGCGGGGCGGGTGCTCAGGGGACGCGGACCGGCTCCGCCGGTACGGTCCACTCCTTGCCCGCCCAGTCGTCCAGGGTCCTCAGGTGCGGGCGGGCGGCGCGCAGGGCGGGCACGTCCGCGAGGAAGCCGGTGGTGTCGAACCACTCGAACATGACGGCCATCTCCTCGCTGTACGCCCGTACCTCCTCGACGGGCTGGGAGCGGAACCGTACGGGGCGGCCGGCGGCGCGGGCGAAGGCTTCGGCCATCTGCGGGCCGGTCAGCCGGTCGCCGGCGATCTCCAGGGTGCGGCCGAGGTGGTCGGCCCGGGCGTCGAAGACGTCGGCGGCGAACTCGCCGATGTCATCGGGGTGGATCATCTGGAGCGCGGTGTGCGGGGCGAGCGGAAGCGACAGGACGAGTTCGCCGTCGGACCAGCGGGGGCCCATGCCCTCGAAGTTGGTGAGGAAGAAGGCCGGGCGGAGCACGGTGGCCGGCAGGCCGAGCTCCGCGACGTACTGCTCGATCAGGCCCTTGCTCCGGAAGTGCGGCACGTCGCCGGGGCGGCCGGCGCCGTCGACGGAGGCGTACACGAAATGGGCGACGCCCACCCGGGCGGCCGCCTCCGCGACGGCCTTGCCCCGGCGCACCTCGGACTCGAAACCGGCGGGCCCGGGCACGGGCATCCGCTGGACGCAGAAGACGCCGTGCACGCCCCGCATGGCCGCTTCGAGGGAGGCGGTGTCGTCGAGGTCGCCGACGACCAGGGTGGCCCCGAGGGCCCGGAGGGACTGCGCCTGGGGCCGGGCCGGGTCGCGGACCAGGGCGTGCACCTGCCGGCCGCGGCCGACGAGGGCGCGCACGGTGGCACCGCCCTGGCGGCCGGTTGCTCCGGTGACGAGGACGCTGCGGTTCTCTGGCATGGCACGACTCCTGGGGATGCGGGTCCTGGGCTGCTGTTCCGGCTGCCTTCCGGTGGTCAACAGCCTGCTCCCTCAAGGGCGGTTGAGGTCCAGTCACTGTGACCGTGATCACCGTCGGGGCGGGGCTGCTGCGGACCGCGGGATTCCGCCACCGGCTCGACCGGCCCCGCAGCGGCTTCCACATGCGAGCATGGACCTGCGGGGACCACAGCGGTCACACGACGGTGAGGGAGCGGCAGTGGGCGAGGGAAAGCGGCGCGGACGGGTGTGGGGCACCGTGCTGGTCATCGGCGCGCTGGTGGTGGCTGCCGGGCTGTACTGGTTCGAGCCGTGGAAGCTCTGGCAGGACGACACCGTCAGCGAGGCGCTGCCGACGCCGTCGGCGGCACCGGCGTCCCCCGGCGCGTCCGCCGGCGCCGGACCGCAGGTCCTCGCGCAGGGCACGCTCATCAGTCACGAACACGCCACCACGGGCACGGTGAAGGTGCTGCGCCTCGCCGACGGCTCCCTGAGCCTCCGGTTGGAGGACCTCGACACGAGCAACGGCCCGGACCTGCGCGTGTGGCTGACCGACGCCCCGGTGAAGGAGGGCGTGGCCGGCTGGCGGGTCTTCGACGACGGCAAGTTCGTCAGCCTGGGCGAGCTGAAGGGCAACAAGGGCGACCAGAACTACGCGATCCCTTCGGACGTCGATCTGGCCCAGTACACCAGCGTGAGCATTTGGTGCGACCGTTTCGACGTCTCCTTCGGAGCAGCGTCCCTCGCCCGCACCTGAGCGCCCTGTTTCCGCGGCAGCCGACCCCGCGGCCGCCGCGGAAGTTCAGGTGAGCGCCGAGGCCTTGAAGACGGCGCGGGCCGTCTCACGGTCGATCAGGTTGCAGAACTGCCGCAGTGGGACCAGGCCCTCGCCCAGGGTGCCGCTGGACACGCTCGCGCCGATGTCCTCGCCGACCCGGTACCACAGGGGCGGGTTGTCGGCGAAGACGCGGGGGTCGAGCTCGACGCTGCCTCCGTCCGTGTCCGTCAGGACGAGCCGCTGGGCGACGCCGTCGTGCCAGGCGACCGCCGCAAGCCGGTCGGTACGGACCCGCCGGCTGCGGATCAGCCCCCGGGTGGTCAACAGGCCGGGCACGGCACGGACCCGGGTCGGCCACAGGACCACGAGCAACAACAGGCCCAACCAGATCCACACCACCGCACGCCGCCAGCCGCTGTCACCCGCGACCGCGTCGGCCACCAACAGCACCGCCGGCAGCAGCACTGCAATGCCGACCGCGGCCCGTACCTCCCCGCCCCAGGCACGGTTCTGGAGCGCAGCCGGTTCAGACATGGGACGTCCCCTCCTCACTTCCTTACTTCCTTCACTCGTCAATTAATTTCACACCCCACGCAACGGGGCGCGGAAGGGCGGATATGCCGTCTTACGGCGTCCTGGCGGGGAAAGGACAAAGACTGACGCGTTTCTTACCGAACGGTTTGGCGGGCGTCAGGGGTGTGTATGAACACGGCCCGTCGGCGTCAAGGTCCCGTCAGGAGGAGGCCCGGACGGCCCGCGGACGGGGATAGCTTCGATGCCGCGCCCCACCACCGCCCACCGCGCCCGGGGCGCCGTCCGAACCGTTCCACCACGTGCCCAGGGGAGGGCCCCATGTGTCTGTTCCGGTACGAAGACGATCCCGAGCCCGAGGAACGGATCCCGGCCGGGCTGCTGTGCGTGCCCGTCCGGCCGGGAACCCGTACGGAGGCGGTGATCCGCCTGTTCCGCACCCCCCTGGGCACACGCACGGCCGTCGGGTTCACCAGCCCCGCCCGGCTGGCCGCCGTCCTCGGCGCGGTCCACCCGTACATCCGGCTGTCGTACACCGCGCTGCACCGGATGTGCGAGCCGCTCGGCGCGGGCCTGGTCACCGTCGACCCGGCCCTCTCGGCCCCACCGGTCACCCAGTCCCAGTCCCCGGCCCCGGCCCCGGCGCCCCCTGGAGCCCGGGCCGATGCCCTGGCCGGGGCTCCCGATCCGGGCGGCCGGCGCCCCGGACCGCTTCCCGTCCGGACCGTCTGAGCGGGGGCGGAACCATGACCACAGCCGTACTGTCCGACCTGGCCGCCGGGGCCGACGAGCTGTCCGTGTGGCCCGCGTCCACGACGCGCCTCCCGCACGGCGGGCTCGCCGTCGGCGGGGTGTCGCTGGCGGAGGTCGCCGACCGTTTCGACACCCCCGTCTACGTGCTGGACGAGGGCGAGGTACGGGCCCGCTGCCGGACGTACCGCGATGCGTTCCCGGACGCCGACGTGGTGTACGCGGCCAAGGCGTTCCTGTGCCGGGCCATGGTGCACTGGGTCGCCGAGGAGGGCCTCGGGCTCGACGTGTGCTCGGCGGGGGAACTCGAACTCGCCGTCACCGCCGGGTTCCCCGCGGACCGCATCGTCCTGCACGGCAACGCCAAGTCGCCGCGCGACATCGCGACGGCGCTGCGCCTCGGGGTGGGGCGGATCGTCATCGACAGCCCGTCGGAAATCGCGCGGCTGGCCGCCGCCGTGGGGCCGGGCGGGCACCAGAAGGTGATGGTCCGCGTCGTGCCCGGCATTTCGGCCGGCGCCCACGAGAAGATCCGCACGGGGACGGACGGGCAGAAGTTCGGACTGTCCCTCACCGACGGCTCCGCGCAGCACGCCATCTCCCGGATCCTCGGCCAACCGCAGCTCCAACTGACCGGCCTGCACTGCCACATCGGCTCGCAGATCACCGACGTCAAGCCGTACGTGTCCGCCCTGCGGCGGATGGTGGGCCTGATGGCCCGGATCCGCGACGCCCACGGCGTCGTCCTGCCCGAGCTCGACATGGGCGGCGGCCACGGCATCGCCTACCGCCCCGGGGAGCCCGCCCTCGACCTCACGGCCCTCGCCCGGCGGCTGCGCGCCGAGCTCACCGCGAGCTGCGCGGCGGCCGGGCTGCCCGTCCCGCGGCTCGCGATCGAGCCCGGCCGGGCGGTGGCCGGGCCGGCGGGGGTGGCGGTGTACCGGGTCCTCGCGGTGAAGCGCGCCGCCGGCCAGGTGTTCGTGGCCGTGGACGGCGGCATGAGCGACAACCCACGGCCCGCCCTGTACGGGGCACGCTACGCGCCCCGGCTGATCGGCCGCCGCTCGGGCGCCGACCCGTGCACGGCGACCGTGGTGGGCCGGCACTGCGAGGCGGGCGACATCGTCGCCGCGGGGGTCGAACTACCCGGCGACGTCCGCCCCGGCGACCTCCTCGCCGTACCGGTGGCGGGGGCGTACCACCTGTCCATGGCCTCGGGCTACAACCTGGTCGGGCGCCCGCCGTTGGTCGCCGTCGGCGGTGGTACGGCCCGGCTCCTGATCCGCCGTGAGACGCTGGACGACCTGCGCAGCAGGGAGGTCGGCGACTAGGCACCGGCCCCCCTCCCGCTCCCCCGGCAGCTGCCGGCTGCAGGGTGCGGGGGGCGCCCCGGGGGGGCCCCCCCCCCCCTACCCCGCGGGGCCCGGGACCGGCAATTGGCCCCCCCCCCGCCCCCGCCCC
>NZ_JBHWJJ010000256.1:0-4772 GCF_042732005.1 Streptomyces sp. NPDC059851
ACCGCGTCCAGCGCCTCGGCGAACACCGGCCGGGACGCGTACAGCTCGCGGCCCGTGCCGAGGCGCTGGCTGCCCTGCCCGGTGAACAGGAAGGCGGTCCTGCCGCCCTTGGTGACCGTGCCCCGGACCAGCCCGGTGGCCGGCCGCCCGGCGGCGAGTGCGTCGAGAGCGGTGAGGGCCGCCTCACGGTCCTTCGCGACGACCACGGCGCGGTGGTCGAAGGCGGCGCGCGTCGTGGCCAGGGAGTGGGCGAGGTCGGCGAGCGCGAGGTCGGGTCGGTCGTCCACGTGGGTGCGCAGGGCCCGGGCCTGGGCGGCGAGGGCGTCCGCCGTGCGGCCGGAGAGGCACACGGGCAGCACGGCCGGCACCGGCACGTCCTGCGGATCGGAGTCGCGGGCGTCGTCGGGGGTGGTCGGCGCCTGCTCGATGATGGTGTGGGCGTTGGTGCCGCTGATGCCGAACGAGGAGACACCGGCCCGGCGCGGCCGCCCCGTCTCGGGCCACGGCGCGGGTTCGGTGAGCAGGCTGACGGCTCCCGCCGACCAGTCGACGTGCGTCGACGGCTGCTGCGCGTGCAGGGTGCGGGGCAGCGTGCCGTGCTGCATGGCGAGCACCATCTTGATCACGCCGGCGACGCCGGCCGCGGCCTGGGTGTGCCCGAGGTTCGACTTGATGGAGCCGAGGAGCAGCGGCCGGTCGGCGGGCCGGTCCTGGCCGTACGTGGCGAGCAGGGCCTGGGCCTCGATGGGGTCGCCGAGGGTCGTTCCCGTGCCGTGCGCCTCGACGGCGTCCACGTCGGTGACCGTCAGGTCGGCGCTCGTGAGGGCGGCACGGATCACGCGCTGCTGCGAGGGCCCGTTGGGGGCGGTCAGGCCGTTGCTCGCGCCGTCCTGGTTGATCGCCGAGCCGCGGACCACCGCCAGTACCGGGTGGCCGTTGCGGCGGGCGTCCGACAGGCGCTCGACGAGCAGCATGCCGACGCCCTCGCCCCAGCCGGTGCCGTCCGCCGCGGCCGAGAAGGCGCGGCAACGGCCGTCGGCGGACAGGCCGCGCTGACGGCTGAAGCCGACGAAGGTGCCCGGGGTGGCCATGACGGTGACGCCGCCCGCGAGGGCCAGGTCGCACTCGCCGCTGCGCAGGGCCTGGACCGCCATGTGGAGGGCGACCAGCGAGGACGAGCAGGCGGTGTCGATGGTGACGGCGGGGCCTTCGAGGCCGAAGGTGTACGCGATGCGTCCGGAGGCGATGCTGCCGGTGCTGCCGGAGCCCAGCGAGCCGTCCGCGCCGTCCGCGGAACGCTCCAGCAGGGTGGCGTAGTCGTGGTACATCACGCCGGCGAAGACACCGGTGCGGCTGCCGCGCACGTCGGCCGGGTCGATGCCGGCCCGCTCGAACGCCTCCCAGGTGGTCTCCAGGAGCAGTCGCTGCTGGGGGTCGGTGCCGGCCGCCTCGCGCGGGCTGATCCCGAAGAACGTCGGGTCGAACCCGGCGACGTCGTGCAGGAAGCCGCCGTGGCGGGTGTACGAGGTGCCGGGGTGGTCGGGGTCGGGATGGTACAGCGCTTCGACGTCCCAACCACGGTCGGTCGGGAAGCCGGTGATGGCGTCGCCGCCGCTCTCCAGCAGCCGCCACAGCTCCTCGGGGGTGGTGACGCCGCCGGGGTAGCGGCAGCTCATCGCCACGATCACGACCGGGTCGTCCACGTCGGTCGCGCCACCGCGCCCGGAGCCGGGGGCGGGCACCGCGCGGGACGCCTGGTCGTCGTCCGAGCCGAGTTCCGCGCCCAGGTGGCGGGCGAGGACCAGTGAGGTCGGGTAGTCGAAGACCAGCGTGGCGGGCAGTCGGCGGCCGACGGCCGCGCCGAGCCGGTTGCGGAGTTCGACCGCGGTGAGCGAGTCGAAGCCCAGCTCGCTGAAGGCTTGTTCGGGTTCGACGGCGTCCGGGGTGCCGTGGCCGAGGACGTCGGCGACCTGGCTGCGGACGAGGTCGAGGAGCAGCCGCTCCCGCCCGGCGGCGTCGAGGCCGCGCAGGCTCCGTTCCAGGCCGGACGGCTCCGGTCGCCCGGTCCCCGTGCCCGCCGCGGCCGTGCGTCGTACGGGGGTACGAACCAGGCCCCGCAGCAGCGGGGGCACGCCCGTCCCGGCGACCGGCAGGGTCAGCCGCATCGGTACGAGCAGGGCCGGCACCGCGTCACCACCGTCACCACCATCACCGGTGGGGGCGGCGGCGAAGGCGTCGGCGAGGTCGAGGAGGGCGAGGCCGTCGACGGCGGTGAGCCCCTGCACGCCACCGCGCTTCATCCGTTCCAGATCGGCCCGGTCCAGGGCGCCGGCCATGCCGTCGGCGTCCTCCCACAGGCCCCAGGCCAAGGAGAGGGCCGGGAGGCCCTGGGCCCGGCGGTGCTGGGCGAGGGCGTCCAGGAAGGAGTTGGCGGCGGCGTAGTTGCCCTGGCCGGGAGCACCGAACACACCGGCGGCGGAGGAGAACAGCACGAAGGCCGACAGGTCGGCGTCGCGGGTCAGTTCGTGGAGGTGGAGGGCGGCGTCGGCCTTGGGCCGCAGGACGGTGTCGAGGCGTTCGGGGGTGAGGGAGTCGATGACGCCGTCGTCGAGCACACCGGCCGTGTGGACCACACCGGTCAGCGGGTGCTCGTCCGGGATGCCGGCCAGGACGGCGGCGAGGGCCTCTCGGTCGGCGGCGTCGCACGCCGCCCAGGTCACCCGGGCGCCCAGTTCGACCAGCTCGCGGGTGAGGTCCGCCGCCCCGGGCGCCGTGTCGCCTCGGCGGCTCAGCAGGAGCAGGTGTCGTACACCGCGCTCGGCCACGAGGTGCCGGGCGACGAGCCGGCCGAGGGTGCCGGCCGCTCCGGTGACCAGGACGGTCCCCTCGGCGTCGTACACGGGGGCTTCGGCCGGGGTGCCGGCACCGTCGCCGGCGGACGTCTTGGCCAGGCGGGGTGCGTGGGCCGTGCCCGCGCGCAGGGCGACCTGCGGTTCCCGGGAGGCCAGGATGCCGTCCAGGACGGCACCGGGCAGCTCGGCGGGCGGCTCCTCGCCGTCGACGAGGACGAAGCGGCCCGGGTGCTCGGACTGTGCGGAGCGCACGAGGCCCCAGACGGCGGCGTGCACGGGGTCGGGCACGCGGTCGCCGGGGTGGACGGCGGTGGCGCCCCGGGTCAGGAGGACCAGGCGGCTGTCGGCGAGCCGGTCGTCGGCGAGCCAGTGCCGCAGCAGGCGGAGGGTGTCGTGCGCGGCCGTGTGAACGGCCTCGGCGGTGAGCTCCGGCGCGGCGGGGAAGCGAACGAGGACGGTGCCCGGTGCGGGCACGTCGCTGTCGGCGGCCTCCGCCAGCGCCTCGGCCAGGGCCTCGACGACGGACGGCCCGTCGACGACGAGCGTGCGCTCCCCCGCCGCTCCTGGCGCGTCCCCGGCCGGCTCGGGGAGGGTGAGCGGCGTCCATTCCACGTGGAACAGATGGTCGTGGGGGCCGCCCGCCCCGGTGTTCAGCTGCCCGGCCGAGACGGTGCGCAGGGTGAGCGCGGCCACCTCGGCGACGGGCTGCCCGGTGCCGTCGGCGAGGGCCAGCGACACCGTGTCCGGGCCCGCCTTGGACAGCCGTACGCGGAGGGTGGAGGCGCCCACGGCGTGGAGGGACACCCCGGTCCAGGAGAACGGCAGCCGGCCGCTGCCGGTGTCCTCGACGAGCCCGGCGAGGCCGATGGTGTGCAGGGCGGCGTCGAGGAGCGCCGGATGCAACCCGAACAGCGCCGTGTCGGGGAGCAGTTCCGCCGTCGGCTCGATCTCGACGTAGGTCGCGTCGGGGCTCTTCCAGGCCGCGCGGACGCCCTGGAAGGCGGGCCCGTACTGCAGTCCGGCCTCGGCGAGTCCGGCGTACAGCTCGTCGACGGGCAGGGGCGTGGCGCCGGCGGGCGGCCAGGTCCCGGAGGCGGCGGACGGCTGCGGGGCGCCGGTGGCGAGGACGCCGTCGGCGTGCCGGGTCCACGGCACGTCGGTGCCGTCGGGAGCGGCGCCGTCGGCGGCGGGTTCGGGGCGGGAGTGCACGCCGAGGAGGCGGCGGCCGGTGTCGTCGGGGGCTCCGACCCACAGCTGCACCTGCACACCCCCCTGCGGGGGCAGGACGAGCGGTGCGTGGAGGGTGAGTTCCTCCAGGAGGTCGCAGCCGACCTGGTCGCCGGCCCGGATCGCCAGCTCAACGAAGGCGCTGCCGGGCAGCACGGCCGAACCCATGACGGTGTGGTCCGCGAGCCAGGGGTGGGTGTCGAGGGACAGCCGGCCCGTGTAGAGGAAACCGTCGAGGTCGGCGAGGGCGACGGCGGCGCCGAGCAGGGGGTGTCCGGCCGTTCCCAGGCCGGCCGCGGAGACGTCGGCGGGCGGGCGTCCGGCGTCGAGCCAGTAGGGCTCGCGCTGGAAGGCGTAGGTGGGGAGGTCGACGCGCTGGGCGCCGGTGCCGGCGTAGTACGCGTCCCAGTCGACGGCCGTGCCGCGGACGTGGAGCCGCGCGAGGGCGCCGGTCAGGGTCTCGTTCTCCGGGCGGCCGGCGCGCAGTACGGGGACGAAGCCGGCGGTGCCGGTGGGGTCGGGGAGGCAGTCCTGGGCGAGGGCCGAGAGGACGGCGTCCGGGCCGATCTCCAGGAAGTGGACGGTGTTGCGGGCGGCGAGGGCGCGGATGCCGTCGAGGAAGCGGACGGTCTCGCGGACGTGCCGCACCCAGAAGTCGGCCGAGGCCATCTCCCCGCCCGCAAGGGCGCCGGT
>NZ_JBHWJJ010000257.1:0-4735 GCF_042732005.1 Streptomyces sp. NPDC059851
CTTTTTTGGCGGGCTGGGGGGGCGCGTTTTTTTTATACACCCGCCGGGCGGGGGGGGGGGGCGGGGCCGCCGGGGGGGGGGAACGGCTGGGCCGCCGGACCGGGGGGGTCCGGCGGCACGGGGCGTCCTACTGGTCCTGCGGGTGGTGGGCCGGGATCGGGGGCAGCTCGCCGGTCTGCTCGTACGTGGAGAGCATGTCGATGCGGCGGGTGTGGCGCTCCTCGCCGGAGTACGGGGTCGCCAGGAAGGCCTCGATGAAGGAGGTGGCCTCGTCCTGGGTGTGCATCCGGCCGCCGACCGAGATCACGTTGGCGTTGTTGTGCTCGCGGCCGAGCTTCGCGGTCTCGACGCTCCAGGCCAGGATGGCGCGGACGCCCTTGACCTTGTTGGCGGCGATCTGCTCGCCGTTGCCGGAGCCGCCGATGACGACGCCGAGGCTGCCCTCGTCGGCGGCGGTCTTCTCCGCGGCGCGCAGGCAGAACGGCGGGTAGTCGTCGACGGCGTCGTAGATGTGGGGCCCGCAGTCGACGGGCTCGTGGCCGTTGTTCTTGAGCCAGTCCACGAGGTGGTTCTTCAGCTCAAAGCCGGCATGGTCGGATCCGAGGTAGACGCGCATGGGACGAGTGTGTCACGAGCGGGCCCGCCGACCTGCCCCGGGGTGTCGCGTAAGTCACGTCTAAAGCTCAAGTAAACCCAAAGAACGCAGATGAGACACGGTGGGACCAAGGTCCGGGACCTTCGTCCTTCGTCACGATCCGGATGCGGGTCTTCCGCGTCCGTTCATCTCGGGTTTGAATGCCGGGACTCGCAACCCGAGAACCTAAGGATTCGTCCATGAGCACCACGACGACCCTTCAGAAGGCAGGCGACTCCGCCGGTAACCCCGGTGGCGCCACGCCCAATGACGGTCTCAAGGCCGGTCTCAAGAACCGCCACCTGTCCATGATCGCCATTGGCGGTGTCATCGGCGCCGGACTGTTCGTCGGCTCCGGCGGCGGTATCGCCAAGGCCGGCCCCGCCATCCTGCTCTCCTACATGCTCGTCGGCGCCATGGTCGTCTTCGTCATGCGGATGCTCGGCGAGATGGCCGCCGCCAGCCCGAACTCGGGCTCCTTCTCCGCCTACGCCGACCGCGCGCTGGGCCGCTGGGCCGGCTTCTCCATCGGCTGGCTCTACTGGTTCTTCTGGGTCGTCGTCCTGGCCGTCGAGGCCACCGCCGGCGCCGTGATCCTCGAAAGCTGGGTCCCCGCCGTCCCGCAGTGGGCCTGGGCCCTGATCGTGATGGCCGTCCTGACCATCACCAACCTCGGCTCGGTCGCCTCCTACGGCGAGTTCGAGTTCTGGTTCGCCGGCATCAAGGTCGTCGCCATCGCCGCCTTCGTCGGCATCGGCCTGCTGGCCGTCTTCGGCGTCCTGCCGGGCTCCGACAACCCGGGTGCGGGCTTCGCGCACCTCACCGACACCGGCGGCTTCATGCCGAACGGCTGGGGCTCCGTCCTCACCGGTGTGCTGATGGTCGTCTTCTCCTTCATGGGCAGCGAGATCGTCACCCTGGCCGCCGGCGAGTCCGAGGACCCGCGCCGCGCCGTCACCAAGGCCACCAACTCGGTCATCTGGCGCATCGCCGTCTTCTACCTGGGTTCGATCTTCGTCGTCCTCACCCTGCTGCCGTGGAACGACGAGTCGATCGTGGAGAAGGGCTCGTACGTCGCCGCCCTCGACTCCATCGGCATCCCGGCCGCCGGCCAGATCATGAACGTGATCGTCCTGACCGCCGTGCTGTCCTGCCTGAACTCGGGCCTCTACACCGCCTCCCGCATGGCGTTCTCGCTGGGCGAGCGCGGTGACGCCCCGAAGGCCTTCGCCAAGGTCAACGGCAAGGGCGTGCCGATCGCGGCCATCCTGGGTTCCACGGTCTTCGGCTTCGTCGCCGTCGTCTTCAACTACACCAACCCGGACACCGTCTTCAGCTTCCTGCTGAACTCCTCCGGTGCGATCGCGCTCTTCGTCTGGCTGGTCATCTGCCTGACCCAGCTGCGCATGCGCAAGATCCTGGTCGCCGAGGCCCCGGAGAAGCTGACGGTGAAGATGTGGCTCTTCCCGTACCTCACCTGGGCCACCGCCGCGATGATCGTCTTCGTCCTGGGCTACATGCTCTACGACGAGGGCAACCGCGAGACCGTGGTGCTCTCCCTGCTCGTCGCCGCGATCGTGATCGCGATCGGCGTGGTGCGCGACGTCCGCCGCCGCAAGGCCGCCGTCCAGGCCTGACCCGCGAGGGCCGCACACGGCAGCAGCCCCGGACCGCGCACCGCGGTCCGGGGCTGCTCTTCTTCGGGGCCGCCCGCTGCGGGGCCGTTCGCCGCTACGAGCGCCCGGCCAGCTTCCAGGCGGCCGGCAGCAGGCCCATGGCCAGCAGCGCCTTGAGGGCGTCTCCGATCAGGAACGGGGTCATGCCCGCCGCGACGGCCGCGCCGAAGGACATCCCGGTGGCCAGCGCCAGGTACGGCACGCCCACCGCGTAGATCAGGGCGGAGCCGAGCACCATCGCCCCCGCGGTGCGCAGCACCGAGCGGTCGGCGCCGCGGCGGGCCAGGGCGCCCACGACGGTGGCGGCCAGCAGCATGCCGAGGACGTAGCCGAAGGAGGCACCGCCCGCACCGGAGGTGCCGTTCGCGAACCACGGCAGGCCGACCGAGCCGAGCACCGCGTACAGGCCGAGCGAGAGGAAGCCGCGGCGGGCGCCGAGGGCGGTGCCGGCGAGCAGCGCCGCGAAGGTCTGGCCGGTGACCGGGACCGGGGAGCCGGGGACGGGCACGGCTATCTGCGCGGCCAGGCCGGTCAGGGCGGCTCCGCCGACGACGAGCGCGATGTCGCGGGCGCGGCTCGCGGGCAGCAGGTCGGCCAGGACGGTGCCGGGGCGGACGGAGACGGAAGCAGAAGCAGTGCTCATCAGAAGGGCTCCGCGGTACGAGGGGTGACGGGACGATCACCGACGCTAGTGCGCGGGGTCGCACCGTCCCACCGCCGCCCGGGACAAAGCCCTGCTGTCCCCTTTGGTCGGAAGTGCACAAAGCCCTCGGTTCACACCTGAGGCGTCGTGATGCTCATCACGAGTCAGATCCGTCAATCAATCCTTTTTGCGCGGAAGGGCACCCTCCGGTGAGACTGTAGGGTCCCGCCAACTACTGCGGAGCCCACCGCCGCTGCGAGCACGAGAGTACGAGCCTCCCCTCATGCGCGACCCCCAGACCGATACCCCTCCGGGCGGAACCGAGCTGCCCGCTGAACCCCTGAGCCACGGCCTCAAGCAGCGCCACCTGACCATGCTGGGCCTCGGCGGCGTGATCGGTGCCGGACTGTTCGTCGGCTCCGGCGCGGGCATCGGCATCGCCGGCCCCGCGATCATCTGTTCCTACCTGCTGGCCGGCGCCCTGGCCATGCTGGTGATGCGGGCGCTGGGCGAGATGTCCGCCGCGCTGCCCGCCTCCGGATCGTTCTCCGTGTACGCGGAGCGGGCCCTGGGCCGTTGGGCGGGCTTCTCGGCGGGCTGGCTGTACTGGTTCCTGCTGGTCGTGGTGCTGGCCGTGGAGGCCACCGGCGCGGCGAAGATCGCGCACGGCTGGGTGCCGGCCGTCGACCAGTGGCTCTGGGTGCTGCTCTTCATGGTGGTCTTCACCGTCAGCAACCTGGCCGCGGTGAAGAACTTCGGCGAGTTCGAGTTCTGGTTCGCCGCGCTGAAGGTCGGCGCGATCGTCCTGTTCCTGGTCCTGGGCACCCTGGCGGTCTTCGGGGTCCTGCCCGACACCGATCCGGTCGGCCTGACCAACCTGACGGGCAACGGCGGCTTCTTCCCGGCGGGCCCCGGCGGTGTGATCGCCGGCATGCTGGCCGTCATCTTCGCCTTCGGCGGCCTGGAGGTCGTCACCATCGCCGCCGCCGAGTCCGATGACCCGGCGCGCTCGGTGGCCCGCGCCGTGCGCAGCGCCGTGTGGCGCATCCTCTTCTTCTACGTCGGGTCCATGCTGGTCATCGTCACGCTGCTGCCGTGGGACTCGCTGGAGCCGGGCGAGAGCCCGTACGTGGCCGTCCTGGACTCCATCGGCATCCCCGCGGCCGGCCAGATCATGAACATCGTGGTGTTCGTGGCGCTGCTGTCGGCGCTCAACGCCAACCTGTACGGATCCTCCCGCATGATCTTCTCGCTGGCCGAGCGCGGCGAGGCGCCGGCGGGGCTGCTGAAGGTGTCGCCGGGCGGGGTGCCCCGCCGGGCCGTGTTCGCCTCGGTGGCCTTCGGGTTCGTCTCGGTGGTGCTGAACCTGCTGTGGCCGGACACGGTCTTCCTCTACATGCTCAACGCGGTCGGCGCGGTGCTGCTGTTCGTGTGGGCGCTGATCGCGGTGTCGCAGCTGCGGCTGCGCCGGGAGCTGGAGCGGGACATGCCGGAGCGGCTGACGCTGCGGATGTGGTGCTTCCCGTACCTGACGTGGGTGGCGCTGGTCGCGATGGCGGCGGTGCTGGTGCTGATGCTGTTCGACGACGGGGCCCGGCCGCAGCTGCTGTGGTCCTCGGGTGCGGCGGCCGCGGTGCTGGTGGTGGCGTGGATCCGGGAAGTGCGGGCGCGCCGCTCGGCGGGGGCCTCCGCCTGACCGCCCGACAGTCGTGAGGGGAGCGGGCCGTGGGGCCGGGTGGCCTGGTCGAGGTGGCTCATGAGGGCGCCGCCCTCGACCCGTAC
>NZ_JBHWJJ010000258.1:0-4546 GCF_042732005.1 Streptomyces sp. NPDC059851
GGCGAACACCGGCCGGGACGCGTACAGCTCGCGGCCCGTGCCGAGGCGCTGGCTGCCCTGCCCGGTGAACAGGAAGGCCAGCTTCCCCACGCTTGGCGCACCTTCGAGCACGCCGGCCGGCCGGTCGCCTTCGGCGAGCGCGGCGAGTCCTGCGAGGAAGCCCTGGCGGTCGTCGGCGATCACGGCGGCCCGGCGGTCGAGGGCGGTCCTGCTCGTGGCGAGGGAGTAGCCGATGTCCGTGGGGGACAGCTCGGGGTGGTCGGCCGCGTGCGCCGCCAGGCGTGCGGCCTGGTCGCGCAGGGCCTGCGGGTCCTTCGCCGACAGGAGCCACGGCAGGGGGCCCGGCACGCGGGTGGGTGCGGGCAGCGGGGTCTCGGGCTCCGTGGGCTCGGGGGCCTGCTCGATGACGGCGTGGGCGTTGGTGCCGCTGAACCCGAAGGAGGAGACCGCGGCGCGGCGCGCGCGGCCCGTCTCCGGCCAGGCCGTGGCGGTGTCCAGGAGCGTCACGGCTCCGGCCGTCCAGTCGACGTGCGGCGTGGGCTCGTTCACGTGCAGGGTCCGCGGCAGCACCCCGTGATGCATGGCCATGACCATCTTGATGATGCCGGCGACGCCGGCCGCGGCCTGGGTGTGCCCGAGGTTCGACTTGATGGAGCCGAGGAGCAGCGGCCGGTCGGCGGGCCGGTCCTGGCCGTAGGTCGCGAGCAGGGCCTGGGCCTCGATGGGGTCGCCGAGGGTCGTGCCGGTGCCGTGCGCCTCGACGGCGTCCACGTCGGCGGCGGTCAGCCCGGCGTTGGCGAGGGCCTGCCGGATGACCCGCTGCTGGGAGGGGCCGTTGGGGGCGGTGAGGCCGTTCGAGGCACCGTCCTGGTTGATCGCCGTACCGCGGACCACGGCCAGGACCGGGTGGCCGTTGCGGCGGGCGTCGGAGAGGCGTTCCACCAGCAGGACGCCTGCTCCCTCGGCCCAGCCCGTGCCGTCGGCGTCGGCGGAGAAGGCCTTGCAGCGGCCGTCGGCGGCGAGGCCCCGCTGCCGGCTGAACTCCAGGAAGGCGCCGGGGGTCGCCATCACGGTCACGCCGCCCGCGAGGGCGAGCGAGCACTCCCCGTTGCGCAGCGCCTGCACGGCCAGGTGCAGGGCCACCAGGGAGGAGGAGCAGGCGGTGTCGACGGTGACTGCCGGGCCCTCCAGGCCGAAGGTGTACGACAGCCGGCCGGAGATGACGCTGGCCGCGGTGCCGGTGGCGAGGAAGCCCCCGACGTCCTCGGGGAGGGCCGCGAGCCGGGAGGCGTAGTCGTGGTACATGACACCGGCGAAGACGCCGGTCCGTGTGCCGCGCAGGGTGCGCGGGTCGATGCCGGCGCGCTCGAACGCCTCCCACGAGGTCTCCAGCAGGAGCCGCTGCTGCGGGTCCATCGCCACGGCCTCGCGGGGGGAGATCCCGAAGAACGCCGGGTCGAAGGCGGCCGCGTCGGAGAGGAAGCCGCCCTCGCGGGCGTAGCTCGTGCCTTCCTGGTCGGGGTCGTCCGCGAACAGGCCGGCGATGTCCCAGCCGCGGTCGTCCGGGAACCCGGAGATGACGTCCCGGCCGTCGAGGACGAGCCGCCACAGGTCCTCGGGCGACTGCACGCCACCGGGGTAGCGGCAGCCCAGGCCGACGATCGCGATGGGCTCGTCGTCGCGGACGGCGGCCACCGCCCGGGAGGGCGCCGCCGCGGGAGCCGCGCCGAGCAGCTCGGTGCGCAGGTGGTCGGCCAGGACGGTGGAGGTCGGGTAGTCGAACACGAGGGTGGCCGGCAGGCGCAGCCGGGTCGCGGCGCCGATCAGGTTGCGCAGTTCGACGGCGGTGAGGGAGTCGAAGCCCAGCTCGCGGAAGGAACGGTCGGCGTCGACCGCCGCGGGCCCGGCGTAGCCGAGCACCGCCGCGACCTGGGTGCGCACCAGTTCCAGGACGAACGCCTGCTGGTCGGCGGCCTTCATGGCGGCGAGCCGGGCGGCCGGTCCGGTGCCGTCCGCGGCGTTGCCGCCGGCTACGGCCCGGCGTACGGGCGTACGCACCAGGCCGGACAGCAGGGGCGGGAGCATCCCGCTGCTCGCCCGGGCGCGCAGGGCCGCCGGGTCCAGCTTCACCGGGACCAGCAGCGGCGGCCGTCCGGCGGCCGACGCGGCGTCGAACAACGCCAAGCCCTCGGCGGCGGAGAGGGCGTCCGCCCCGCCGCGGCCCAGCCGCGAGACGGCTTCGGCGTCCAGGGCGGCGCCCATGCCGCCGCCACCGGCCTCGGACCACAGGCCCCACGCCAGCGAGGTGCCCGCCAGCTGCTGGCCCCGGCGGTGGGCGGCCAGGGCGTCCAGGAAGGCGTTGCCGGCGGCGTAGTTGGCCTGGCCGGCGTTGCCGAAGACACCGGCGGCGGAGGAGAACAGGACGAACGCGGAGAGGGCGTGGTCCCGGGTCAGCTCGTGCAGGTTCCAGGCGGCGTCCACCTTCGGGCGCAGCACCGCGGAGAGGCGCTCGGCCGTGAGCGAGCCGATGACGCCGTCGTCGAGGACGCCGGCGGTGTGCACGACCGCGGTCAGCGGGTGCTCGGCCGGGATGCCGGCCAGTACGGCGGCCAGCGCGTCCCGGTCGGCCGCGTCACAGGCCTCCCAAGTGACTTCGGCACCCAGGGCGACGAGTTCTGCCGTCAGGTCGGCCGCGCCCTCGGCGGCCCCGCCGCGGCGGCTGACGAGCAGCAGGTGCCGTACGCCGCGGTCGGCGACGAGGTGGCGGGCGAACAGCGCGCCGAGCGAACCGCTCGCACCGGTGATCAGCACCGTGCCCTCGGGGTCCCCCGCGGCCGCGGTCTGCCCGGTCGGCGCCTCGGCGCGGGCCAGCCTCGGCACCAGCGCCGTGCCCCGGCGTACCGCCACCTCGGACTCGCCCGAGGCCAGGGCGACCGCGAGGGCGCCGTGCACCTCACTGCTGTCGTCGTCGACGTCGACCAGGACGAAGCGGCCCGGGTTCTCGGACTGCGCCGACCGCACGAGGCCCCACACCGCGGCGTGGACCGGATCGGGCAGGCCCTCGCCGGGTACGGCTTCCACCGCACCCCGCGTCACGAACACCAGGCGCCCGTCCGCGGACCGGTCCTCGGACAGCCATCCCTGTAGCAGCCCCAGCACCCGCGCCGTCTCGGCGTGCACGGCTTCCGGAACCGTAGGGAGGTCGACCGTCCGCAGGTCGGTGACGACCACGCCGGCCGCATCGGCCTCGGCCGTGGCCGCCACCCGGTCGGCGGGGAGCTGCGTCCACTCGACGCGGAACAGGGACTCCTGTCGGCCGTCGCGGGCCGCCGCGCCGATCTGCTCGGGCGTGACCGCGCGCAGGGCCAGCGAAGCCACGGAAGCGACGGGCTGGCCGGCCGTGTCGGCCAGGTCCAGGGACACCGCGCCGTGGCCGGCGGGGGCGAGGCGGACGCGTGCTGCCGAGGCGCCGGCCGCGTGCAGCCGTACGCCGCTCCAGGCGAACGGAAGTCGGGCGGTACCCGCACCGGCATCGGCGCCGTCGGTCGGGGCGGCCAGGACGTCGCCGTCCAGTGCGAGGGTGTGCAGGGCGGAGTCGAGAAGGGCGGGGTGCAGCCCGAACGCCCCGGCGTCCGTCTGCGCGCGCCCGTCGAGGGCGAGTTCGGCGAACAGCTCGCCGTCGCGCCGCCAAACCGCCCGCAGGCCCCGGAAAAGGGGTCCGTAGCGGAGCCCGGATGCGTCGAGCAGTTCGTACGCGTCGTCCACGGGGAGGGGGGTGGCCCCGGCCGGCGGCCAGACGCCCAGATCGGCGGTGGCCGCGGGAACCCCGTCGGTGAGCAGGCCGGCGGCGTGGCAGAGCCACGGTTCGTCCTCGGCTCCGGCGGCCGGGCGGGAGTACACGGCGACGGGGCGGCTGCCGGAGGGGTCGGGGGCTCCGACCGTGACCTGGAGCTGCACCGCACCGCCGGCGTCGGGCAGGACCAACGGCGCCTGGAGGGTCAGCTCGTCCAGGGCCGGGGCGCCGACGTGTTCGCCGGCGTGCAGGGCCAGCTCGACGAAGGCCGTGCCCGGGACCAGAACGGAGCCCATGACCGCGTGGTCCGCGAGCCAGGGGTGGGTGTGCAGCGAGAGCCGGCCCGTGAGGACGCACCCGTCGGCGTCCGCGAGGGACACCGCCGCGCCCAGGAGCGGGTGCCCGGCGGTCGCGAGGCCGAGCCCGCCGGCGTCACCGGGCAACGGGGCGACGGTGTCCGGCCAGTAGCGCTCCCGCTGGAAGGCGTAGGTGGGCAGCTCGGCACGTCGTGCGCCCGTCCCGGCGAAGTACGCCGGCCAGTCGGCTTCGACGCCTCGGCAGTGGACCCGGGCGAGCGCGGTGACGAGGGACTCCGCCTCGGGGCGGTCCGCGCGCAGGGTCGGCGCGAAGGCGGCGGCGGTGCCGTCGGCGAGGCACCCCTGGGCGAGGGCGGACAGGACGCCGTCGGGGCCGAGTTCGACGTACGCCGTCACCCCGGCGTCTTCCAGGGCGCGGATGCCGTCGAGGAAGCGG
>NZ_JBHWJJ010000259.1:0-4525 GCF_042732005.1 Streptomyces sp. NPDC059851
TCCCTAATTCGGCGGCCGCGTCTTATGTGTATAAGAGACAGGCTACGAGGGGCCGCCGGCAGCCGCCCGCCCGGGCGGCTGCCGCTCCCTGCCGGACGGACGAAGGGCACGAGCATGAGCAGCGCGGTACAGGTCGACCTGACGGGCAAGCAGGCACTGGTGACGGGCGGCGCCCGCGGGCTGGGCGCGGCCATCGCGCGCCGGCTCGCCGCTGCCGGCGCCTCCGTCCTCGTGGCCGACGTGCGCAAGGACCTCGCCCAGCAGCTCTGCGCCGACCTGGTGGTGGCCGGCGGCCGGGCCCGGTCCGTCGAGATGGACGTCCGTGACGCGGACGCCGTCGCCGCCGTCCTGCGCGACGTCGAGGAGGACGGCCGGTCGGTGGACATCCTGGTCAACAACGCCGCCGTCGACGTGTCCAAGCCGGTCGAACACCTGACCGCGGAGGAGGTCACCCGCGTCGTGACCACCAACCTGCTCGGACCGATGTACTTGTGCCTGCAGACCTACCGCCGCATGGTCGCCGCCGGCAGCGGACACATCGTCAACATCCTGTCGACCGCGGCCAACCGCACCTGGACGGAGGCCGGACCGTATGCGGCGAGCAAGTCCGGGCTGCGGGCGTTCACCCACACGCTGTTCAAGGAGGCCCAGCGTGACTGCACCGGCATCGGCGTGACCGGGGTCATCGCGGGCGGTATGGAGACCGCTTTCATCCTGGACAGGTTCCCGGACGCCGACGTCAGCCTGCTGCAGAGCCCGGATGTCGTGGCCGACACCGTGCTGTACGCGCTCTCCGTGCCCCCCGGCAGCGTGGTGGGCGAGCTGGTCGTCGTACCGCGCCGGGAGCCCTCCTGGCCCTGAGGGAGGCCCGCCGTGATCAGCCCACTCGATTTCCATCCCACCGTGGCGGTGGTCACCGGCTCGGATTCCGGGATCGGCCGTGCCGTCGCGGTCCGGCTCGCCGCCGCCGGCCTGGACGTCGGCATCACCTGGCACCAGGACGAGGACGGGGCCCGTCGCACGGCCGAGGAGGTCCGGGGCCTGGGCCGGCGGGCCGCCGTCGCCCGGCTCGACCTGACGGACCTTCCGGCCGCCGCCGACGTGGTCGACCGTCTCGCCGACGAACTCGGCCGCATCGACGTCCTGGTCAACAACGCGGGGACCGGTACCGCGACCCCCTTCCTGGAATTGGATCTCGCCACGGTGCGGGAGGTCCTCGACGTCGACCTCGTGGGACCGCTGTTGTGCGGCCAGCGGGCCGCGCGCCGCATGATCGGGCAGGGCGGCGGGGGCCGGATCGTCAACGTGACGTCGGTCCACGAGCACCAGCCGCGCGTGGGGGCCGCCCCGTACTGCGCCGCCAAGGGCGGACTGGGTCTGCTCACCCAGGTGATGGCCCTCGAACTCGCCGAACACGGCATCACGGTGAACTGCGTGGCTCCTGGCGAGATCGCCACCCCGATGACCGGCCAGGAAGACCGGGACGTGCGGTCCGAGCCGCGTCCCGGAGTGCCCGCCGGCCGGCCGGGGGACGCCCGCGAGGTCGCCGCCGTCGTCGCCTTCCTGGGCGGGCCCGAGGCCTCGTACGTCACCGGCGCCTCGTGGACGGTCGACGGGGGCATGCTGCGGATGGGGCCGATGGCCGGGTCGCACATGGACCACGACCGCTGGCGCCGGCCCTGACGGCCGGCCGCCCCGGCGGGCGCGCACTCCGGCGGCCGTGCACCCGGAGGGGGCGGGCCCGTACCGGCCGGCGCCCCACCCCGCCCCTTCGTCACGCAGGGTGATTCACCGGTTTGCGCGGCAGGCCGCGCCGGCAGCGCCGGCCTGCCGCAGGCTGAAGGCGTTCCACCGATCCGGCCCCGCCGCACCCCCTGCGCCGCACTCCGAACGGCGCCGCCGGTGGGGTCGGACGCTCCGGAGCGGGCCGTTCGAGGGCCCGCCCCCCGTTCCGAGGAGCCCCCTCATGGACAGCGCAGCCCCACGCCTATGGGAGCACGCCGTCGTCACCGGCGGAGCCGGTTTCGTCGGCTCGCACCTGTGCACCGCCCTGCTGGACGCCGGCACGGCGGTAACCTGCGTGGACGATCTCAGCACCGGCCGGACCGAGAACATATCGGCCCTGCTCGACCGCCCCGGCTTCACCTTCCAACGGACCAGCGTCATCGAGCCGTTCGACGTGGCCCGGCCGCCCGACCTGGTGCTGCACTTCGCGTCGCCCGCCTCGCCCGCCGACTACCTGCGGCTGCCCGTGCACACCCTGGAGACCGGCAGTCTCGGCACCCGCAACGCGCTCGCGCTGGCCCATCGGGCGGGCGCCCGTTTCCTCCTCGCCTCCACGTCCGAGGTGTACGGCGACCCCCAGGAGCACCCGCAGAGCGAGCGGTACTGGGGCCACGTCAACCCGGTCGGCCCGCGCAGCGTGTACGACGAGGCCAAGCGCTTCGGCGAGGCCCTGACCACCGCCCAGTCCGGCCTGCACGGCACCGACACCGCCATCGTCCGCCTGTTCAACACCTACGGGCCCCGGATGCGCGGCTACGACGGCCGTGCCGTCCCCACCTTCGTCCGCCAGGCGCTCGCCGGCGAGCCCCTCACCGTCACCGGTGACGGCCTCCAGACCCGGTCCCTGTGCTATGTGGAGGACACCGTCCGCGGCATCCTCGCGATGGCCGCCCACGGCATGCGCGGCCCGGTGAACATCGGCAACCCGGACGAGATCACCATGCTGGAGCTCGCCCGCCGGATCATCGACCTCACCGGTTCACGCTCGGAGATCCGCTTCATCGAACGGCCGACCGACGACCCGGCCGTCCGCTGCCCCGACATCACCCTCGCCCGGGACAAGCTCCAGTGGGAGCCGCAGGTGGCGGCGGAGGACGGGCTACGGCGCACCATCGCCTGGTTCCGGACCCGGACGGACGACTGACCGTGACGACCGGCCAGAAGGGGCCGCCCATGCGCATCCTCGGAATCAACGCCCTCTTCCACGACCCCGCCGCGGCGCTCGTCATCGACGGCCGCACCGTCGCCGCCACTGAGGAGGAACGGTTCTCCCGGCGCAAGCACGGCAAGCGCCCGGTGCCCTTCTCCGCTTGGGAACTGCCGGAACTGGCCGCCGCCTGGTGCCTGAAACGCGCCGGCCTGCGCCCGCAGGACCTCGACGCGGTGGCCTACTCCTTCGACCCCTCCCTCGCCCGGCCGGCCCACGAGATGGGCCTCGACGACCCGTGGGACCACCTGCGCCTGACCTACGCGCGCGAGGCACCCGGCTTCCTGCGGACCGCCCTTCCCGGACTCGACCCCGCCGTCGTCCGCTTCGTACCCCACCACATGGCGCACGCCGCCTCCGCGGCGTTCGCCGCCGAGGGCGCCGACAGCTCCAGCGTCCTGGTCCTCGACGGCCGCGGCGAGCGGGCCTCCCACCTCGCCGCCCGGCGCACCGGCAGCCGGCTGGAGCCCCTGCACGCGCAGGAGCTGCCCCACTCCCTCGGCCTGGTCTACGAGGAGCTCACCGCCCACCTGGGCTTCCTGCGCTCCTCCGACGAGTTCAAGGTGATGGCCCTCGCCTCGTACGGCAGGCCCCGCATGCTCGCCGAGCTGCGCCGGTACGTCCACCCCACCGGAGACGGCGGCTTCCGCGCCACCGGCGTCCCCTGGCACGAACTGTGCGCCGCCCGCAGCCCCCACGAGGCGTGGACCCAGGACCACGCGGACGTGGCCGCCTCCGCCCAGGCGGTCCTGGAGGAGACCCTCCTCGACCTGGTGCGCTGGCTGCACGGCCGCACCCACGACGGCGTGCTCACCCTCGCCGGCGGGGTCGCCCTCAACTGCGTCGCCAACTCCCGCATCGCCAGGGAAGGTCCGTTCTCCCGGGTGTGGGTGCAGCCGGCCGCGGGCGACGCCGGCACCGCCCTCGGCGGGGCACTGCTCCTCGCCGCCGGCCACGGGGAGGACCCCGCACCCATGTCCGGCGCCGACCTGGGCCGCGACTGGACCGACGCCGAACTCGAAGGCATCCTCAAGACCGCTGCCGTGCCGTTCGACCGGCCCCCCGACATCGCCGCGACCGTCGCCCGCGCCCTCGCCGACAACGCCGTCGTCGCCTGGTTCCAGGGGCGTTCGGAGTACGGGCCGCGCGCCCTGGGGCACCGGTCCCTGCTGGCCCACCCCGGGCACGCGGGCAACCTCGAACGCCTCAACGACGTCAAGGGGCGCGAGCAGTTCCGTCCGGTCGCCCCGATGGTGTTGGCCGACCGCGCCGCCGAGATCTTCGACGGGCCGCTGCCCAGCCCGCACATGCTGTTCGTCCACGACGTCGATCCCGCCTGGCGGGACCGGATCCCCGCCGTCGTTCACGTCGACGGCACCGCCCGCATCCAGACCGTCGACCCGGCCTCCGAACCGCTGGTCGCGCGCATGCTCGCCGAGTTCGAGCGGCTCACCGGCCTCCCGGTGGTCGTCAACACCAGTCTGAACACGGCCGGCCGGCCGATGGTCGACGACCCCCGCGAGGCACTGGAGC
>NZ_JBHWJJ010000260.1:0-4403 GCF_042732005.1 Streptomyces sp. NPDC059851
TTCGCGATCTCCCACAGCCCGTCCGGAACAATCCAACTCCACGTACCCCGCCCCATGACGAGCCCAACGACCCATGGCCACATAGGACACGGTCTTAGGCGGTGTCTTGATTGGCGATAGATCGTTGCTCCGGGCATGGACATGGTTGAACGGCTGGTGCCGGACGGGCTGTGGGAGATCTTCCAGGACGTGGCGCCGGAGCCGCCGATACGCATCTTCGTCGCCACCTCGGGCTGTACTTGGCGGCAGTTGCCGCCAATCTTCGGTGCCTCCTGGCAGACGGTGCACCGGCGTTTCGCAGACTGGTCGACGGCGCGGGTCTGGGCCAAGCTGCACCGCGTGGTCCTCGATCGACTTGGTGTGAACGGCGAGCTGGACTGGTCGCGCTGCGCGATCGACTCGGTCAGTGTCCGGGCGGTCAAAGGGGGCCGATGACTGGACCGAATCCGACCGATCGCGGCAAGCTCGGATCGAAGCTTCACGTCATCTGTGACCGCAACGGGCTGCCGATCTCGGTCGGCATCTCTGGCGCCAACCTCCACGACAGCCAGGCCCTGATCTCGCTGATGCGCGGCATCCCGCCGATCCGCTCGCGCTTCGGCCCCCGACGTCGCCGCCCGGCCAGACTCCACGCAGACAAGGGCTACGACTTCGACCACCTGCGAGGATGGCTGCGCCGTCGGCAGATCGTGCCACGCATTGCCCGCCGCGGCATCGAGCCGTCCGATCGCCTGGGCCGGCACCGCTGGGTAGTAGAGCGCACGATCTCGTGGCTGAACGGCTGCCGTCGCCTGCATCGACGCTACGAGCGAAAGGCCGAGCACTTTCTCGCCTTCGTCGGCATCGCCTGCACCCTTATCTGCTACCGCAGAGCGGTGCAGGTCTAGGACTTGGCCCAGTAGACCAGGCGCTCGTGAGGCTGCATGGTGGCCGCCTCCGGCACACCCACCGTGACGCGCGGCTCTATGGCCGGTATCTCTGGATAGAGAAACGCCTCCATGTCAGCAATCGCATCGGCGATGTCTTCGTCGATCTCGGCAGTGTGGCGACGCACCCAGAAGGAGAGCCGCACTCGTTCCTCCTCGATTGAAACCGCTACCGCCACCACATCGGACGAGATCAGCCCTAGCAGGGCCTGCACCGCAGTGAGGGCGATGTCGTTGACACACTCAAGTTCGGGGTCTGCCATGCCGGTGAATCTTGCCCGGTCACCGGGCAATCACGCCAACTGAGCATCGTCTTAGGGCGGCGGCCGGCGCCGGCATGGTGACCGGGAGGTACTGGCCGTGATCGTTTTCGTTGCCACCTCGGGCTGTACGTGGCAACAGCCGCCTTCCGCGTCCTTCGGGCCGTCGGGGGCGACAGCCCACCGGCGGTTCTCCGAATGGACGAAGGCGCGGGTGTGGGCCAAGCTCCACCGTCTGGTGCTCGAGGGGGCGAGCTGGACTAGCCCCCGGGATATGCATGCGTACGTACGAGGGCAGCGAGGGTGTGCGAAGGAATCCGGAGAGCGGCCGTTGCGGACTTTGCCCGCCCGGTTGGGTGGTGGCCGGTCGGTTGTGCGCCGGAGTGCGTTGTCCTTCGCGGTGGTTGGCGGGGCGGCCCGTTATTGGGGGCAGTGGTTGTCAGGGCCACGCCCGACCCGCATGCGTGCGGTGTCCGAATGTGTCTGACGGGCCAGTCCGGTCCGGGGAACGGGCGTCGCCGCGGGCGTCAGGCGGGGCTGTGGCGGGTCGAGAACGGGGGCGCCGGCCCGCTGGCCCGACATCGCCCCACCTGCGCATTTCGGCTGGTGGGGGCTGCCCTTGAGAAGGCATCACCGTGTCCGTTGCGTCGATCACCGCCGTGCTGCCGCGACCGTTCTGGCGGGAGAGCGGCCGAGCGGTTGCTACCCTGCCGGCGGCTCGACCGGACCGGGATCGAGGTGTCGGCAGTTCGCGAGTTCCTGCTCGACGCGGGGTGGATGGAGCACCGCAAGCTGTCCATTGTGCTGACAGGCAATGGGATCCGTATTGGCGATCACGGTGTTCGTGTCCAACGCCGGATTGAAGCGAAACGATTATTCGCGTGGCCGGATTCCGGTGCTGTTTTCCTCTCGGCCGGACTTCTACGCTGGTTGGGCCACCCGGTGAAAGGCTGTCTGCCCGATCGGCAGAGCTCGATCGGCGTGAGAAAGGGAGACGCGTGACAACGCAAGACTTCACGAATGACATCGACACCGTCCTGTGTGTCGGCGACGGCTATTGGTTCTTCAAGGGCAACAAGTGCCTGAAGACCAACATGGCCGGCGACAAGTTCTTGGTCGATGAGATCGACATCACCGCCAGTCGTGCATGGCCGGCTCTGGCGGGCACGCCGTTCGAGCGAGACCTGGACGCCATCACGTTCTCCACCGAATCGGGCTACTACTGGTTCCTGAAGGGCGACTTGTGCATAGCCACCAACGGCAACGGTGACCAGATCGTCTGCTCCCAGCGGAAGATCGCCGGCGGGGGCGGATGGCCGGTCCTCGACCAGTAACCACAGGCTCGTGCTGAGGTGCGGGCGCGGCTCCACAGGTACTCCCGGGACCGCGCCCGCACGCCTGATGATCTGCGGGTTTTTGTCGGTGGTGGTTCGGCATTGTGGTGTCAGTGGGTGGGTATCGGGCTCTCTGCTGGTCAGTGGGTTGTCGTGGGTGACTCGGCTGTTGTCAGGGGCGCCGATTTGGTGCTGACGTTCTTGGCGTTGATGCGGGTCGGTTGGTCGCAGGTTGGTACGGCGGGGAGCGCGTTGCCGAGCGCGATCGCCAGGAGGAGGAGCGCAAGCGGCGGCGGCACTGGGAGGACCAGGAGGAGGCCCTGAACCTGGAGGAGAGGCGGGAGGTGTCCCGCTCCGCCCGCGCCCTCGAAGCCAAGCGCCTGGACCCGGAGGAGAAGCGCCTCCCCGTCCCCGTTCCCGCACCGCACCTGGTTGCTGACGGCACGACGATCGACCGCTCCAACGGCGTGCCGTCAGCGGCCGGACCCGCGCCCGCCCCGCATCCCCGCCCGGACACCGCGGTCCTGGCTCTGGCCCCGGCGCCCACCCCCACGCTGTCGCAGCGCTACGGCGACCTCGCGTATCGCGTCCCGGCCCCGGCCGCGCCCGCGCCGCAGGACCGCGCCGAAGCCGACCACGGCCCCGCTGCCGCGCCCGCAGTCGCGCCCCGCGCCCACGGTGCCCAGCGTCCCCGCCCCGGCCCTGCAGGCGCCCGCCGAGCCCGCCCGGGCAACCGTGGCCGTCGCCCAGCCCGCCGCCCCCCCCGGATCACCGCCCGCGTCGACCAGCACCAGGACGACAAGCCCGCAGCCCCGGCCGATTCCCAAAATTGGGAACGGCCCGCCCCGGCCGCCGACCCCGTGAAGGACTGGGACCTGCCCGCCCTCCCCGCCGACTGCGCCCCGGTCCGCGCCCCCGAACTGCTCACCGACACCCAGGTCGTGGCCCGCATGAACTACGGACTGGACCAGGGATGGACCCAGCGCCGCATCGGAGAACTCGCCGGACGTAGCGCGACGCTTGTTAATCGGCATAAGCAGAAGCGGGGGAGGGGGCTGTAAAGGCTCGGTGCTTTGGAACACCCTCGGGCGTGATTTGACCCGGGTGTGTTTCGTGTTTATGGCGGGATTCTGGTTGGTGATGATCTGCGGGTTTCAGGCGACCGATGGGATTGGCCCGGGTGGGGTGACAGATTGTCAGGTTGGGTCCGGGCGGGGGGGGTCTGTGGCTCTGGCGGGTGGGTGGTCGGCCTTGTCCTGGTGGTGCTCGCCCAGGGCCTGCGGAAAGGTTCGCAACGCGGCCCTGTGCCCGCCTGTTTCACTTGTCCACGCAGGTCACAGCGCTGCGCCCCCTCGCCCCGGGCCCGCGTCCGCGCGGCCTGGAGAGGGTCGTGCAACGCTGCGTCCGCTCGGCGTCTGGGTGTTGACGGGCCCGTGTTCACCCCCCGAAGGGTGTCACCCGGATCCGCCAACGGTACATGCAACTACACACTGATGCAGAGTGATGCAGCCTCCATTCCAGATTCGATCCAGGCCCTCAGAATGACGCACCTTCAGTAGTCGTGGCCCCGGCGGCATCGAGGCCCTCCACCCCGGCGGCAGGACCTGCCCGGCCCGCACCGGACCACCCCACCCCCGCTGCTACTGCCAGCCTCACCCCCGCAGCGCAGCGGAGGGGGTGCGCACGAATCCCAGATCCTACACAACCCCGCAGGTAATGCACCGGGTTGAGCCACCCAAGCCGGTGGAGCGCAGCGGAGCCGGCTGCCCGCGCAGCGGGCCCCGGGCGCGGCACGCGCCCGGCCCTCCGGGTGGAGCGCAGCGAAGCCCCGCGCCGGCCCCGCCGGGCCCGGCCGGCGCCCCCACCCCCCGCCAGGGCCGGGG
>NZ_JBHWJJ010000261.1:0-2514 GCF_042732005.1 Streptomyces sp. NPDC059851
GTTCGTTGCTTCAGAACTAACACAGTGGACGCGAGCAACTGAGGACAAGCCCTCGGCCTATTAGTACCAGTCAGCTCCACCCGTTACCGGGCTTCCACATCTGGCCTATCAACCCAGTCGTCTACTGGGAGCCTTACCCTCTCAAGGAGGTGGGAATACTCATCTTGAAGCAGGCTTCCCGCTTAGATGCTTTCAGCGGTTATCCCTCCCGAACGTAGCCAACCAGCCATGCCCTTGGCAGGACAACTGGCACACCAGAGGTTCGTCCGTCCCGGTCCTCTCGTACTAGGGACAGCCCTTCTCAATATTCCTACGCGCACAGCGGATAGGGACCGAACTGTCTCACGACGTTCTAAACCCAGCTCGCGTACCGCTTTAATGGGCGAACAGCCCAACCCTTGGGACCGACTCCAGCCCCAGGATGCGACGAGCCGACATCGAGGTGCCAAACCATCCCGTCGATATGGACTCTTGGGGAAGATCAGCCTGTTATCCCCGGGGTACCTTTTATCCGTTGAGCGACGGCGCTTCCACAAGCCACCGCCGGATCACTAGTCCCGACTTTCGTCCCTGCTCGACCCGTCGGTCTCACAGTCAAGCTCCCTTGTGCACTTACACTCAACACCTGATTGCCAACCAGGCTGAGGGAACCTTTGGGCGCCTCCGTTACCCTTTGGGAGGCAACCGCCCCAGTTAAACTACCCATCAGACACTGTCCCTGATCCGGATCACGGACCGAGGTTAGACATCCAGCACGACCAGAGTGGTATTTCAACGACGACTCCACAACCACTGGCGTGGCCGCTTCACAGTCTCCCACCTATCCTACACAAGCCGAACCGAACACCAATATCAAACTGTAGTAAAGGTCCCGGGGTCTTTCCGTCCTGCTGCGCGAAACGAGCATCTTTACTCGTAGTGCAATTTCACCGGGCCTATGGTTGAGACAGTCGAGAAGTCGTTACGCCATTCGTGCAGGTCGGAACTTACCCGACAAGGAATTTCGCTACCTTAGGATGGTTATAGTTACCACCGCCGTTTACTGGCGCTTAAGTTCTCAGCTTCGCCCCACCGAAATGGAGCTAACCGGTCCCCTTAACGTTCCAGCACCGGGCAGGCGTCAGTCCGTATACATCGCCTTACGGCTTCGCACGGACCTGTGTTTTTAGTAAACAGTCGCTTCTCGCTGGTCTCTGCGGCCACCCCCAGCTCACGGAGTAAATCCGATCACCAAGCGTGGCCCCCCTTCTCCCGAAGTTACGGGGGCATTTTGCCGAGTTCCTTAACCATAGTTCACCCGAACGCCTCGGTATTCTCTACCTGACCACCTGAGTCGGTTTAGGGTACGGGCCGCCATGAAACTCGCTAGAGGCTTTTCTCGACAGCATAGGATCATCCACTTCGCCACAATCGGCTCGGCATCAGGTCTCAACCTTGTATGAGGGACGGATTTGCCTACCCCTCGGCCTACACCCTTACCCCGGGACAACCACCGCCCGGGCTGGACTACCTTCCTGCGTCACCCCATCGCTTACCTACTACAAGTCTGGTTCGTCGGCTCCACCACTTCCCTTCACCCGAAGGATCCAGGACGGCTTCACGGACTTAGCATCGCTCGCCTCGATATTGGGCGTTTCAAAGCGGGTACCGGAATATCAACCGGTTGTCCATCGACTACGCCTGTCGGCCTCGCCTTAGGTCCCGACTTACCCTGGGCAGATCAGCTTGACCCAGGAACCCTTAGTCAATCGGCGCAAGAGTTTCTCACTCTTGTATCGCTACTCATGCCTGCATTCTCACTCGTGAACCGTCCACAACTACCTTCCGGTGCTGCTTCACCCGGCACACGACGCTCCCCTACCCATCACAGCACCCGTTGGGGCTATTACTGCAATGACACGACTTCGGCGGTACGCTTGAGCCCCGCTACATTGTCGGCGCGGAATCACTTGACCAGTGAGCTATTACGCACTCTTTCAAGGGTGGCTGCTTCTAAGCCAACCTCCTGGTTGTCTCTGCGACTCCACATCCTTTCCCACTTAGCGTACGCTTAGGGGCCTTAGTCGATGCTCTGGGCTGTTTCCCTCTCGACCATGGAGCTTATCCCCCACAGTCTCACTGCCGTGCTCTCACTTACCGGCATTCGGAGTTTGGCTAAGGTCAGTAACCCGGTAGGGCCCATCGCCTATCCAGTGCTCTACCTCCGGCAAGAAACACACGACGCTGCACCTAAATGCATTTCGGGGAGAACCAGCTATCACGGAGTTTGATTGGCCTTTCACCCCTAACCACAGGTCATCCCCCAGGTTTTCAACCCTGGTGGGTTCGGTCCTCCACGAAGTCTTACCTCCGCTTCAACCTGCCCATGGCTAGATCACTCCGCTTCGGGTCTAGAGCGTGCAACTCAATCGCCCTATTCGGACTCGCTTTCGCTACGGCTTCCCCACACGGGTTAACCTCGCTACACACCGCTAACTCGCAGGCTCATTCTTCAAAAGGCACGCAGTCACGAGA
>NZ_JBHWJJ010000262.1:0-4208 GCF_042732005.1 Streptomyces sp. NPDC059851
GACACCTGGCTGCCGAACGGGATCCGCACGGCACCCGGGCTTCACCGCGCCCCGGCCTCCTCCCCGGCCGGGCGCGGGCCGGACCCCGGCAAGCCCCCGGCCACGGCGCTCGGACCGCCGTCCCCGGGCCCGCGGAATCCCGACGGCAGCCGCCCGAACCCTTCCCGCTGCGCCCGCCACCCGCGCGGTTGGGGTGCGGACATGGATGCCGCCGTACTCGACCGCCGGACCCGCATGCACGAGGAGTGCGTGCCGCCGGTGCTCGTCGACCGCCTCCTCGCGCTCGGCCGCGCCGACGTGAGCGCGACCTGGCCACGGCGGAGGACGGCGACTGGTTCTGCGCAACGCGCCTGGGCGCGCCGCCTCGCAGGCCGCGGCGAACTGGACGGTGCTCTCGCGGTGCTCGCCCCGTACGTGGGCACCGGGTGGTGGACGGCGGCGGGGGAGGCCGCCCGGCTGCTGGATGCGGGCGGCCGCGGCGGCGAAGCCGTCGACCTGGTCCGCGCGTTCGCCGTGGACGGGGAGCGGGGCGCCCTGCACGACCTGGCCCGGCTGCTGGCCCGGCAGGGGCGGGGTGAGGAGGCGTACGCGCTGCTCCTGCCGCATCTTGCGGACGGGTACCTCGCCGCTCCCCTGGTCGAAGTCGGCATCGGGCTGGGGCGGGGCGAGGAGGTCGCGGAGCTGCTGGCGGCCCGCATCGGGCCGGGGCGTCCCTGCGCGCACTGCGTGCTGCTGCCGGTCATGCTGCCGCAGACGCGCGGCCTGCTGCGGGTCGCGGCCGTGACGACCGTGACGGGGCCAGCCCGCCGGCCCGGGGGCGCGTACGGCCGCGCGGACGGGGCAACCGGACGGTACACGCCCCGGAGGGCAAGCCTCCGGTGCGGGCGGCGATCGATGAGGAGGCACCATGCCGAACCGGCCGGCGGACGACCACCTGGAGGCGCTGCGCTCGCGGCTCGCGGCGACCGGGGACCGCGGGCTCACCCCCGCGGAATGCGAGGAGCTGCGCCTGCTCCTGGCCAGGGCCGAACGGGACGGGGCCGCGGACGACCCGGGGCTGGTCGAGTCGCTGGAGGACGCCGCACTGCGCTTCGACGCCAGGCACCCGTCCCTGTCCGCCGCTCTGCGGACCGTCGGCGTCAACCTGGCCAACATCGGCATCTGAACACCCGACGTGCACGGCGCGGCTTTGCGGGCAGGGGCTTCGGAGACCGCACGAACCGTACGACCTCCTGAAGGGAAGACACCATGGCTCGACCGAGGATCCTCGTGGTCGGTGCCGGCTTCGCCGGCGTCGAGTGCGTCCGCCGGCTGGAGCGCCGGCTCGCCCCCGGGGAGGCGGACATCACGGTCGTCACCCCGAACTCCTACCAGCTGTACCTACCGCTGCTGCCGCAGGTGGCGTCGGGGGTGCTCACACCGCAGTCGGTGGCCGTGTCGCTGCGGCGCAGCGAGCGCCACCGCACCCGCATCCTGCCCGGCACCGCGGTCGGCGTGGACCCCGCGGCGAAGGTGTGCGTCGTGCGCACGATCAACGGGGAGCTCACGGACCAGCCGTACGACCACCTGGTCCTGGCGCCCGGGAGCGTCACCCGGACCTTCGACATCCCAGGGCTGTCCGAGCACGCGCGGGGCATGAAGACCCTCGCCGAGGCCGCGTACCTGCGCGACCACGTCATCGCGCAGCTCGACCTGGCGGACGCGTGCGGCGACCCTGCCGACCGGGACGCCCGGCTGCGCTTCGTCGTGGTGGGCGGCGGGTACGCCGGCACCGAGACGGCCGCCTGTCTGCAGCGGCTGACCACGCACGCGGTGGAGCGCTACCCCCGCCTGGACGCCCGGCAGATCAGCTGGCACCTGGTGGACCTGGCACCACGGCTGATGCCGGAACTCGGCGAAGCACTGGGGCGCGCCGCGCTGGACGTGCTGCGCCGCCGCGGCATCGAGGTCTCCCTCGGGGTGAGCGTCGCCAAGGCCGGCGCCACGGAGGTGACGCTGACCGACGGGCGCGTACTGCCCACCCGTACGCTGATCTGGACGGCCGGCGTCGCGGCGAGCCCGCTGGTGGCCACCCTCGGCACGCCCACCGAGCGGGGGCGGCTCGTCGTGAACGCCGAGATGACCGTACCGGGGGCGCCGGGCGTGTTCGCGCTCGGCGACGCCGCCGCCGTGCCCGACCTCGTGCAGGACGCCGGGGGCGCCGTCTGCCCGCCCACCGCGCAGCACGCCTCGCGGCAGGGCCGTACGGTGGCCGACAACCTGATCGCCACCCTGCGCGGGCAGCCGCTGCGCCCGTACCGGCACCGGGACCTGGGCCTCGTCGTGGACCTCGGCGGGGCAGACGCCGTGTCGAAGCCCCTGGGAGTGCCCCTGCACGGGCTGCCCGCGCAGCTGGTGACCCGCGGCTACCACTGGGCGGCGCTCCGCACGAACGTCGCGAAGACGCGTGTCCTGACGAACTGGCTGCTCAACGCGGTCGCCGGCGACGACTTCGTGCGGACCGGCTTCCAGGAGTGGCGACCGGCCACGCTGCGGGAGTTCGAGCAGACCGACGCCTACCTGACGGCGGAGCAGGTGCGGGCCCGGACCGCGTCATGACCGCGGTGGCCGCGGGGGCCGCGGGGGCCGCGGGGGCCGCGGGGAATCGTCGGGGCGGTGCGGGATCGGCGGTGCGGGATCGGCGGTGCGGGACGGGCGGTGCGGGGTGGTGGGGGTCAGTCCAGGGTGAACTGCCAGTAGGCCGCCTCGCGGTAGCCCTTGTCCGGGGGACGGACCTCGACGGTGACGGTCATGCCCTTCCGGCCGCCCTTGACCCGAACGGGCACGGTGCGCTTGCCGTCCTCGGCCAGCGGCGGCAGCAGGGCCGCGGCGGACTCGTCAACATTGGACCACTCCACGCCGTCGGTGGCGTAGTCGTCCAGGGAGCGTCCGGCGCGCACGACGAGGGGCGCCGACCCGTACGTGGAGACGGCGGCCTTGGCGGAGTCGCCGCCGATGTGCTGCTCCTCGTCCGTGCCGTTCCGGTACGTCACGGTGAAGTGGTGGCTCCCGTCGGCTGCGGGGCGGGGCGCGCTGACGGTGACCTTGAGGCCGTCCTCGTACCGGGCGGTGCGACCCGCTGCGAGGGGATCGGCGACACCGCCGTCGGCGCCGTCGGTCTCCTCCAGCTGCCCGTATCCGTCGAGCCCCCGCTCCAACTCGTGCAGTGCGGCGAGTCCCAGGCAGGCCAGGACGGCCAGGACGGCCAGTACGATCCCGCAGCCCTTGAGCCATCCCGGTGCCGGCGTGGCGGGGGCGGGGAGACTCGGGGAGTTCGCGGGGTTCGGGGAGTTCGGGGAATTCGCGGGATCTGCGGGGTTCAGGGGGTTCGCCGTCATGGCGCCACCGTAGGACGGCCCTGGTCACCGGATCATGAGCGGACGTACTCAGGTCCGGCTGAGTAGCGGGCCGGTTCCCGGCGGTGCGCGCTGCGGCAGGCCGCCGGGGCTACGCGTCCGCGGCGCGGGCGGCCGCGACCACGACCCGTCCGCCGTCCAGGAAGTGCAGGCGGTCGAGGCGGTGTCCCGTGGTCCACGACCACACGCGGTAGAAGCACAGGTCCGTCGGCACCGGGGAGTCGCGCAGGTCGGCGGCGTGGCTGCCGGGCGGGAAGGCGGCGGCCCGCGCGCGCAGCGCGTCCTGTTCGTCCGCCCACTCCTCCACGGGGACGGGACGGGTCCACGGCTCGCCGGTGTTCGGGGTGAGCCAGGTCGTGGCGGAGCGGATCAGGGCGGCCGGGTCGGCGCCGGTGTGTGCGGCCCGCCCGGCCGCGTCCGCGGCGATGGCGGCGACCTTCAGCAACAGCGCCGGCAGCGACTCGGCCAGCAGGACGAGTTCGGGTTCGTCTCCCAGCCGGTCGGGCGCGGCGGAGACGGAGAACACGTGCCCCCACTCCCCCGATTCGGGGTCGATCCGCACGTGGGCGAGCGAGACGCTGTGGTTGCCGAGGCTCACGCGTGCCAGCGGCCAGTACGTGCCGTCCCCACCGAGCATGCGGTGCAGTTCGGGGTCGGGCTCCTGCCACGGCTCGCCGGGGGCGAGGCGCAGCGGCGGCATCCCGGCTATCCGTACCTCGGCGAACGCGCGCAGCAGGCTGCGGATGTCCGCCGGGACGGCGACCGGCCGGGGGCCGGGGGCCCGGTCGGGTCCGGGGCCGGTGTCGGTGGGGC
>NZ_JBHWJJ010000263.1:0-4153 GCF_042732005.1 Streptomyces sp. NPDC059851
ACCCCCGGCTCAACGACCCGGGCCCGGCGTGTGGAGCCGGGGCGGGATCCACGGGCACGCCCGGCGGGCGGGCACGGGGTCGAACGCCTGGCCGGCCTGCGCGCGTGCCGCTGCCGGGACCGAAAGGCCGCCGGTTCCGTTCGGGTGGCCGCCCAGGGTCGCGGCCCGTGCCCCCGGGCATGTCCCTGCCCCGGGAGCATGTGCCCCGGGGCGATGCCCCCAGGTACGACGGTGCCCCGCACGAGGGGTTCGGCGGGGCGGGGCGCGTCGAGTCGAGGGGCAGTGGCCGCGGGCGGCAGCCCGGTCGGGGGCCGGGCCTCAGGCGGGGGTCTGGCTCTGCAGGGCCACGGACAGCTCGGCCGCCACGTCCTGGAGGACCGGCACGATGGACGCGGTCAGGCCCTCGGTGACCCGGCCGGCCGGGCCCGAGATGGAGATCGCGGCGGCGGTCGGCGAGTTCGGCACCGACACGGCCAGGCAGCGGACTCCTATCTCCTGCTCGTTGTCGTCGACCGCGTAGCCCAGCTTGCGGACCTGTTCCAGGGCCTCCAGGAAGCCCTCGGGGGTGGTGATGGTCTTCTCGGTCGCGGCCGGCATCCCGGTGCGCGCGAGCAGGGCCCGTACCTCGTCGGCCGGGGTGTGGGCGAGCAGGGCCTTGCCGACGCCGGTGGAGTGCGGCAGCACCCGGCGGCCCACCTCCGTGAACATGCGCATGGAGTGCTTGGACGGCACCTGGGCGACGTAGACGATCTCGTCCCCGTCGAGCAGGGCCATGTTGGCCGTCTCGCCGGTCTCCTCCACCAGTCGTGCCAGGTAGGGCCGGGCCCAGGTGCCCAACAGCCGGGACGCGGACTCGCCGAGGCGGATCAGGCGGGGGCCGAGGGCGTACCGCCGGTTGGGCTGCTGCCGGACGTAGCCGCACGCGACGAGCGTCCGCATGAGACGGTGGATGGTCGGGAGCGGCAGGCCGCTGGCGGTGGACAGCTCGCTGAGGCCGACCTCGCCACCCGCATCGGCCATGCGTTCGAGCAGATCGAAGGCGCGCTCCAGGGACTGGACGCCACCGCCGCCGGCGGTGGTCTTGGCGGAAGCGTCGGGGGTGCTGGCGCTGGACGTCGGCACGGCGCGGTCCTTTCGGTGCAGGCGGGCAAGGAAGCAGCCTACCGGTCGGCCGGCATCGGCCCCAGGGGCGGGGCGGTGCCGTCCTCGCCGGTCAGAGCGGGTTTGTCCGAGTGGCGGAGGTGCTCGGAAGCTACCGGGTCGACCCGCCGTGGCGATAGCTACATTCTGGATGGTGAAATCTTAATTCCATCTTGTGGAAACATCCAACTGCGGCTCCGGGGTGTCGGTCCACCGTCCGGACACTCTTGACTGGCTCCGGCTCGACATGAAGACTCCATCAACAGAACGTTGAATTTCGCTCTGTGGAAGTAGATGGGGAGGTTCTGGCGTGTCCGACGACGTCGAACTGGTACTGCGCTCGACTCGCGTCATCACCCCCGAGGGCACGCGCGCCGCTTCGGTCGCCGTCGCCGCCGGGAAGATCGCCGCCGTCCTGCCGTACGACGCCGAGGCCCCTGCCGGCGCCCGCGTCGAGGACTTCGGCGACGACGTCCTCCTGCCCGGCCTGGTCGACACCCACGTCCACGTGAACGACCCGGGCCGCACCGAGTGGGAGGGCTTCTGGACGGCCACCCGCGCCGCCGCGGCCGGCGGCATCACCACGATCCTCGACATGCCGCTGAACTCGCTGCCCCCGACCACCACGGTGGAACACCTGCGCACCAAGCAGGCCGTGGCCCGCGAGAAGGCGCACGTGGACGTCGGTTTCTGGGGCGGCGCCCTCCCCGACAACGTCAAGGACCTGCGCCCGCTGCACGACGCCGGGGTCTTCGGCTTCAAGTGCTTCCTCTCCCCGTCCGGCGTCGACGAGTTCCCGCAGCTCGACCAGGACCAGCTGGCCGCCTCCCTCGCGGAGATCAGCGGCTTCGGCGGCCTGATGATCGTGCACGCCGAGGACCCCCACCACCTGGACTCCGCGCCGGTCGTACCCGGCCCGAAGTACGCCGACTTCCTCGCCTCCCGCCCGCGCGACGCCGAGAACACCGCGATCGAGAACCTGATCGCCCAGGCCCGCCGGCTGAACGCCCGCGTCCACGTCCTGCACCTGTCCTCCAGCGACGCGCTCCCGCTGATCGCCGCCGCCAAGGCCGAGGGCGTGGCGATCACCGTCGAGTCCTGCCCGCACTACCTGACCCTGACGGCCGAGGAAGTGCCCGACGGCGCCAGCGAGTTCAAGTGCTGTCCGCCCATCCGCGAGGCCGCCAACCAGGACCTGCTGTGGGACGCCCTCGCCGACGGCACCATCGACTGCATCGTCTCCGACCACTCGCCCTCCACCGCGGACCTCAAGACCGCCGACTTCTCCACCGCCTGGGGCGGCATCTCCTCCCTCCAGCTGGGCCTGCCGGCCATCTGGACCGAGGCGCGCGAGCGCGGCCGCACCCTGGAGGACGTCGTCCGCTGGATGTCCGCCGCCCCCGCCCGCCTGGCGGGCCTGGACCGCAAGGGCGCCATCGAGGCCGGTCGCGACGCCGACTTCGCGGTCCTGGCCCCTGAAGAAACGTTCACTGTGGACCCGGCCGAGCTCCACCACCGCAACCAGGTCACGGCGTACGCGGGCAGGACCCTGTGCGGCGTCGTGAAGTCCACCTGGCTGCGCGGGCGGAAGATCGCCGACCACGGCACCCCGTCCGAGCCCACCGGCCTCCTCCTCGAAAGGCAGAACTGACCGTGGCAGCGATCCCTTCCTTCACCGGCAACGCGAACCCGTACGGGGGCGGCGACCCGTACGCCGACTACCGCACGGCCGAGTTCCCGTTCACCCAGTACGCGAACCTCGCCGCCCGGGAACTGGGCGCCGGTGTCATCGCCGCCAACGACGAGTTCTTCGCCCAGCGCGAGAACCTGCTGGTCTCCGAGGCCGCGCACTTCGACCCCGAGGACTTCGGGCACAAGGGCAAGGTCATGGACGGCTGGGAGACCCGCCGCCGCCGCGGCGTCTCCGCCGAGCAGCCCTGGCCCACCGCCGAGGACCACGACTGGGCCCTCGTACGCCTGGGCGCGCCCGGCGTGGTCCGCGGGATCGTCGTCGACACCGCCCACTTCCGCGGCAACATGCCGCAGGCCGTCTCCGTCGAGGGCACCAACTGGGAGGGCGCGCTCGCCCCCACCCCCGAGGAGCTCCTCGGCGACGACGTCAAGTGGACCACCCTCGTCCCGCGCACCCCGGTCGGCGGCCACGCCGCCAACGGCTTCGAGGTGAGCGCCGAGCAGCGCTTCACGCACCTGCGCGTCAACCAGCACCCGGACGGCGGCATCGCCCGCCTCCGCGTCTACGGCGAGGTCCTCCCCGACCCCAAGTGGCTCCGGGCCCTCGGCTCCTTCGACGTCGTCGCCCTGGAGAACGGCGGCGCCGTCCAGGACGCGTCCAACCGCTTCTACTCCCCGCCGACCAACACCATCAACCCGGGCCGCTCCCGCAAGATGGACGACGGCTGGGAGACCGCCCGCCGGCGCGACGACGGCAACGACTGGATCCGCTACCAGCTGGTCGCCGAGTCGGAGATCCGCGCCGTCGAGATCGACACCGCCTACCTCAAGGGCAACTCGGCCGGCTGGGCCTCCCTGTCGGTCGGCACGGGGGAGGAGGGCGAGTGGACCGAATTCCTCCCCCGGACCCGCCTCCAGCCCGACACCAACCACCGCTTCGTGCTGGACACCCCGGCGGTCGGCACGCACGTACGCATCGACATCTACCCCGACGGCGGCTTCTCCCGGCTGCGCCTGTACGGCTCCCTGACGGAAACCGGCGCCGCGGCGCTCGCCGCCCGCCACCAGGAACTGGGCGGCTGACGCCGCGGGCCGGGCGGCCGACACCGCCGGCCCGTACCGAAGACTCCCCGGGGGCCGACTCCCCGGGGACCACTGGGGTCCCCGACCGGCCCCGGACAGCCCGCGGGGGGGGCCCGCGGCATCCGCCCCCGGGCGGCCCCCCCGCGGCCCCGGCCCCCCCCCCGGCCCGCCCGGTGGACCAGCACCCCCCCGGGGCCGCCGCCCCCCCCCCCCCCGCTTGAGCACCCCGTAGCGCCGG
>NZ_JBHWJJ010000264.1:0-3954 GCF_042732005.1 Streptomyces sp. NPDC059851
GCCCGACTGGGACGGCCGGCCGGCGCAGTCCGGAGAGGGGTGTCCGCAGCACCGTCGCGGGCACCCCTCCTCCCGCCCTTGCAAAGTTAGTGAGTAGTCGCTAACTTCATGTCCATGGTGAGGATGAGCGCAGAGGAGCGGCGCGAGAGCGTCATCCGCGCGGCGATGTACGAATTCGCCCGCGGCGGGTACCACGGCACCTCGACCGAGGCGATCGCCAAGCGCGTCGGCGTCTCCCAGCCGTACCTCTTCCGACTCTTCCCCAACAAGCAGGCGATCTTCGTCGCGGCCGCCACCCGGTGCCTGGAGGACACCCGTCGGGTCTTCGAGCGGGCCGCCGACGGGCTGCACGGCGCCGAGGCGCTCGCCGCCATGGCCGGGGCGTACAGCCGGCTGATCGCCGAGGACCCCGACAAGCTCCAGCTCCAGATGCAGATCTACGTCGCCGTGGCCGACGCCGAGAGGGCCGGAGACCCGGAGTTCGGCGAACTGGTCCGGGCCGGCTGGCTCAGGCTCTGGGACACCGTCCACCTGCCGCTCGGCGGGGACGTCCACGAGACCACCACCTTCATGGCGCACGGCATGCTCATCAACACCCTGGCCGCCATGGGGTTCCCGTCCGGGCACCGGGTCTGGGCGGGACTGCGCCCCGCGGTCGGGGAGGGTTCGTAGGTCCGGCGCGCCGGGCCGGGCGTACCCGCCCCCTCTTCGCTTGCGCGCGAAAGTTAGTCATCAATAACTAACCGGCTTTTCCTCCTGTCCGTGCACGACCGTACGAAGGAGCTCCGCCATGCCCGACATGCCCTGGACCACCCCGACCCCACCCGCCCCCGACGCCGAGGTCTACGTCATGGCCTCCCGGTTCGAGACGAAGACCCTGCTCGGAGCCTTCCGCTTCCTCCTCAGGTCGCCCGGGATCGTCCTGCAGATCCGCAAGGCCCCGGGCGCCCACGGCGCCGCCCTCCGGGCCCGGGTCGGCGCCCGGACCTTCCTCACCCTCTCGGCCTGGGAGAACCGCGACGCCCTCTACCGGTTCGCCGGCAGCGAGCCGCACCGCTCCAACTCGCGCGCCGCCGCCGCGTTCATGAAGGATTCGGCCTTCACCTTCTGGACCGCCCCGGCCTCCGCCCTCCCCGTCACCTGGGCGGAAGCCGAGCGCCGGCTCGACGCGCAGCGGGCCCGCCACTGACCGCCGGGACGCACGGTCCGTGGCCCCGCCGGGAAGCCGTGGCCGCGGACCGTACTCTTGTCCACGTGCAGGAACTCCACGACGCCCCCCTCGCCCCGCTGACCACCTTCCGCCTCGGCGGTCCCGCCACCCGTCTGGTCACCGCGACCACTGATGACGAAGTGGTCGAGACCGTCCGCGCCGCGGACGAGAGCGGCACCCCGCTCCTCGTCATCGGCGGCGGCAGCAACCTGGTCATCGGCGACCGCGGCTTCGACGGCACCGCCCTGCGCATCGCCACCACCGGCTTCCACCTCGACGGCACCACCCTGGAGCTCGCCGCCGGCGAGAACTGGTCCGACGCCGTCGCCCGTACCGTCGAGGCGGGCCTCGCCGGCATCGAATGCCTCGCCGGAATCCCCGGCTCCGCCGGCGCGACCCCGATCCAGAACGTCGGCGCGTACGGCCAGGAAGTCTGCGACACCATCACCGAGGTCGTCGCCTACGACCGCACCCGCCGCGAGACGGTCACCCTGACCGCAGCCGAGTGCGCCTTCTCGTACCGCGACAGCCTCTTCAAGCACCAGCCCGACCGGTACGTGGTCCTGCGCGTCCGCTTCGCCCTGGAGGACGCCGGCGGCCTGTCCGCGCCGATCAAGTACCCCGAGACGGCCCGCGCCCTCGGCGTCGAGGCCGGCGACCGCGTCCCCGCCGCCGTCGCCCGCGAGACCGTGCTGCGCCTGCGCGCCGGCAAGGGCATGGTCCTCGACCCCGCCGACCACGACACCTGGTCCGCCGGCTCGTTCTTCCACAACCCGATCCTGACCGACGAGGCCTACGCCGCCTTCCTCGCCCGCGTCCAGGACCGCCTCGGTGCCGACACCAACCCGCCCGCCTACCCGGCCGGCGCGGGCCGTACGAAGACGAGCGCCGCCTGGCTCATCGACAAGGCCGGCTTCACCAAGGGCTACGGCACCGGCCCCGCCCGGATCTCCACCAAGCACACCCTCGCCCTCACCAACCGCGGCGACGCCACCACCGAGGACCTGCTCACCCTGGCCCGCGAGGTCGTCGCAGGCGTCCACGCCGCCTTCGGCGTCACCCTGGTCAACGAGCCGGTGACGGTCGGCGTCAACCTCTGAGGAGACCCGGCCGCCATGCTCTGTCCTCGGCACGGGGCCGGTACGGACCCCACCCGCCTGGTGGGACGGACGATCAGCCGCATCGTCGCGTCCTGGCACGTCTACGAGGGCGAACGCTCCGAGGTGCCCCTCGACGTCTGGCTCATCGACAGCGAGGGCGACTCCACCAGGATCAGCACCGGGTCCGACGGCTGCCTGATCGTCGAGTCCGCCGCCCCCCACGAGCCGTACGACATGGGGGAGTGGGGCCGCATCGAGGTCGGCGACGACCTCGGCGAGCACCTCTTCCTGCGCCACCTCGGCGACACCGTGGCACGGGTGTCCGAATGCGTGTCGCCAGGGATTGGGCGCACCCACCTGGAGATCGGCTTCGGCGACGGCGACGTCGACGGCGACCGCGTCCGGGCCGACTGCTGGATGGGTGACCTGCGGCTCACCCGCTGACCAGCAGGCGGCTAGGCCGCCAGCCAGTGGTCGATCCCGGTCAGCAGCTTGTCCTGCACGTCGTACGGCGCGGCCGAACCCCGCACCGACTGGCGGGCCAGCTCCGCGAGCTCCGCGTCCGTGAACCCGTGGTGGCGGCGGGCGATCTCGTACTGCGCCGCCAGCCGGGCCCCGAACAGCAGCGGGTCGTCCGCGCCCAGCGCCATCGGCACCCCCGCTTCGAACAGCGTGCGCAGCGGGACGTCCTCAGGCCGCTGGTACACCCCCAGCGCCACGTTGGAGGCGGGGCACACCTCACAGGTGACCCCCGCCTCGGCGAGCCGGCGCAGCAGCCGGGGGTCCTCGGCCGCACGCACCCCGTGCCCGATCCGTGCCGCGTGCAGATCGTCCAGGCAGTCCCGGACGGAGGAAGGGCCGGTCAGCTCACCGCCGTGCGGCGCCGCCAGCAAGCCCCCCTCCCGGGCGATGGCGAAGGCCCGGTCGAAGTCGCGGGCCATGCCGCGGCGCTCGTCGTTCGACAGGCCGAAACCGACGATGCCGCGGTCGGCGTAGCGGACGGCCAGGCGGGCGAGGGTCCGGGCGTCGAGGGGGTGCTTCATGCGGTTGGCCGCGATCAGCACGCGGATGCCGAGCCCCGTGTGGCGGGAGGCCGACTCGACCGCGTCCAGGATGACCTCGACCGCCGGGATCAGGCCGCCCAGGTGCGGGGCGTACGAGGTCGGGTCGACCTGGATCTCCAACCAGCCGCAGCCGTCGCGGACGTCCTCCTCCGCGGCCTCGCGGACCAGGCGCTGGATGTCCTCGGGCTGCCGCAGGCAGGAACGGGCGGCGTCGTAGAGCCGCTGGAAGCGGAACCAGCCGCGCTCGTCGGTGGCGCGGAGCTTCGGTGGCTCGCCGCCGGTCAGCGCGTCGGTCAGGGCCTCGGGCAGGCGCACGCCGTACTTGTCGGCGAGCTCCAGCAGGGTCGACGGCCGCATGGACCCGGTGAAGTGAAGGTGCAGATGGGCTTTCGGCAGAAGCGTCAGATCGCGTACGTGCTCCATCAGCTGATCCTGCCGTACCCGTCACCCGTTCGGCACCGGATTCCCTGAACGGGACCTTGCCCGAACGCAAAAACGCGTCTCCCCGTCGGGGACCGGACACACAGCCGCGGACCCCGGGAAGAAAAAGGAGCGGCGCCGCCCCCGCTGGGGACCGCGC
>NZ_JBHWJJ010000265.1:0-3947 GCF_042732005.1 Streptomyces sp. NPDC059851
GTGGGAGAGTAGGACGCCGCCGAACAATCATTGCGGGAAGCCCCGCACCAGCCCCTTCTGGGGGTTCGGTGCGGGGCTTTTCTGCGTTCACGGGCAAGCCCGCGGCCCGCTCGGTATCCTGGCCGCGTTCCCCCGGAGGATTCGATGACAGCACAGCACGTGGAAGACGGCGGGCCGCTCATCCCCCAACCGGCCATGACGCGCGAGGCCCTGCGGGACGCCGTTCGACGGATCGACATGGCGAGCCTCGCCGTGCTCGACCGGGAATGCAACGAAGCCTTCGACCGGGCAGCCGAAACCGGGGCGATCAATCCCCTGCGGTTCTTCCTGATCAAGTGGGCCACGCACGTCGCGATCCACCGGTGGCCGGCGCGGGCAGCAGCCCTCCGCGAAGCAGAACGCGTCGCCGGCGACCCTGCCTCCACCGAGGAGGCGTTCCAGGCCGCGATGGAGACCAGCAGCCGCATCCTCGCCGAGGCGCAGCGGGAAATCGGTCAGTGAGCCCGCGGGGCGAAGGCGTCGAGGGCGACGACGGCTGGGCCTGGGAGTGCGACCCCAGCCGCGTGTGGGTCCTGGGCGACATGCCGGCGGCGCACCAAAGCCTCGTCGGAGCCGTCATGGACGGCCTGGTGGACCTGGCGTCCATGGGCATCGACCCCAAGGACGGCAGCCTGTACGAGGACCCGCACCCGATGCGGCTGCGGACGTACGAGGACGAGCACCTGATGCTCTGGTACCAGACCATCCCGCACCGCAGCCGCGTCTACCTCAAGCGCGTCAACCTCTGACCCGCCGGCTCAGCTCGCGGGCAGTCGTGCAGGAGCACGCAGAAGGACTCGTCAGCGGAGTCGTCGGAGAACACGCGCAGGACCCGTCCGCGGTCCGGCGACACGATCGCGTAGTGCCGGGCGATGTACGAGAGGTTCCCCCACGGCTCCAGGGCGTGGGCCCGCATGAGGACCTGCCCGCAGCGCGTACAGCTGACCCACGGCACCAGGAGCAGATCCTCCAGCCCTCCACTGCTCGCCAGATCAGCTCCGTTGATGACCGTCTCCACCTCGATGAGCTGTACGTCGGCCTGCCGGCCGTCCCCCCGGCACCGCAGGAGCTGCGGCATGAGGTTCTCCCGTTCGCCCCAAGTCTCAGCGACGACCGCAAGCTCCGCCCGAGCCGTCTCACTGATGGCCGTCCCCTCGTCGAGGAGGCCCGCGACGAGCATGCCCAGCCCGGCCTCCTGCTCGCCGATGGCCCAGCAGTCCCTCACGGCCTGGGCGGCACCCGCCGACAGCATCGAAGCCAGTCGGTCCCACACGGCAGCATCATCCTCATTGGTGATCACCCCCGGAGGCTAGATGAGTGAGTCCGATGTTCGTGCTGGCCTCGACCATGGCGAAGGGCGCCCCTTGGCTCGTGTGTGACGACGAACCTGGACGCCCTGCTTGGCGGCACTGCACGTGTTCACCGACGACCGCGTGCCGCCTTGTCACTGGATGCACGCCCCCGCCCGGGACTGGATCCGCTTCGCCCAGCCCGCCTGGGACACCTGTTCCGCTACCTGCCACAGCCGTCCCCCGACAAGCCCTCCGCGGTGGTGGCCGGGTAGAGCCGGAAGCCCCAGAAGAAGCGGGAGTGGGAGCGGCAGTAGCCGTAGCCACAGTGCCCGGCGAGGTCCGAGGTGGGCACCTGCCGGGCCACAGCCTCGGTCCATACCGGTCACCTGGTGCCTGGCCAGGTGCGAAACCCAGCGAGCGGGAGGTGATGGCCGCGCTGCTGCAAAACGCGACCACCGCCTCGTCCGCGCGGGGCAGGTGCTCCTGGCCGACAGGGCATCGCCGGGAAGGAGTTCGAGCCATTGCTGGACGAGCGGCTGGGGGTCCACCTGGTGCGACCGGACCGCAAGAACGAACCGGTCCGGCTCGGGGGATTGCCGGGCAGCCCGGCCGCTGGCGACCGACGCGCTGGTGGCCGCGGTGCCCACCCCGACGCCCACCAGGTCGTCGTAGCACCGAGGCCGACCCGACCGGGCTCCGCCCCTTGAGCCTGCACGGAACCCGTCCTCGCCGCCCGTGGGCGGCGGAGAACGTGCGCTTCGCGGCGTTCGCTGGCTGTCTGAGGCGGGGGGCTTGCGGCTGTCGGGGGTCGGTTGGAGGAGCGGGCCCGGCTGGCTTGGCGGCCAGTGGCCTCGGTGCGGCCGCTGGTGGTGGGATGCGGTGCCCACCAGCCCGAATAGGGCGGGGCCGTGCTCGGCCCCCGGCCGCTGCCCCGCTACCGCACCGCCCCGTCCTCTTGCGCGACCATGTCCTAACCGCAGGACGCAGGAGCGACTGGACCGTGACCCGGCTCTGGGTGTAATGACCCGCAGGGTTGCTGACGCGGCTGATCGGTGGTTGTCCGCCGAGTGCGGGAGAAGCGTTCGATCTCTGCCGTTGGTGTGGGGCCGGTAGGTGCGCGTTCCTAGCTTCCTGACGTCGAGGTGGGCCACCTCGCCCGGCCGGGCCCGTTCGGAGCGTCGGACGGGCTGTCCGGTGGGCCGGTCCGAGAAGGCGGGCCGCAGGCGTTGGCGGCTGAGGATGCGGTGGACGGTCGAGACGGGCAGTCCAGGATCGGACCGATCCGGGCGGGTCCGAGTTTGCGGGTCTGCCGCAGCTGGCAGACGCGGTTTCGACGGCGGTGCGGTGCGGAGTCGTGCGGGGCCGGCTGGGGGCGGTCGGCGAGTCCGGCGTCGCCGCGGCTGGCGGCACGATCCCTCTGGCCTGGCTGATCGCCCCATGCCAAAGGGCGAGCCGGAACACTGGACTACTGGATCTCCCGCCTGCCCACGAACATTCCCCAGGACTTGATCCGGCTGGCGAGAGGCCGTCGGCGGATCGAGCACGCAAACCGCGCGCTGAAGACCGCTCCGGACCTGGACCACTTCGAGGGCCGCTCGTTCGCCGGCTGGCACCGGCACGCCACCCTCGTTGCTGCCGCCCACTGCTCCTGACCCTCTGATGCACTTCGGCTCGCAGCCAGCGGCCTACGCGCTGAAGCGGCGCCTCTGCCCGTCATGCCTCCGATGCGGGTGCTCAGCCAGTTGGAGACCGCGGACGACAACGGCCGTGCTCCCGGCGGCAAGGCTCAGCGCCGGTCTGGGCGAGCGGGACGGCCCTGCCCTACCCGGTGGATCCAGTGGTGGGACCACGCCGGACGGCGGACCCGCGCCAGGCGGGGAGGAGGCTGCGCTGGCCGAGATGATGGCCGACCTGGCCGGCTCGATCGAAGATCCGGAGGCGCGCGGTCAACGAGCAGCACGGCGACCACCACGCTTTTCGTGAACGTTGCGGTCCTGAGCTGCCGACCGAAGGCGTTCGTGCGGGGCGAGCTGGACGTCATGCTGCGCGACGTCATCGAGGAGAGATGGCGGTCGCCCCGGACCGCCTGCTGGCCCAGATCGGGATCTAACGCACGGAGTACCCTGCGCGGGCCCGCGACAACCGTGATCGCCTGGAGGCGCTCAAGGGCGCCCGACGCCCCGGCTGTACGTCCGCGTTCGCACCCGTCTGGAACACGGAGGTGGTGCGTCGACAGGTGGTGGCTTGAGTGGCGGCAGGGGTGGAGCAGGACCTTTGACACCCACCGCGGCAGGTTGTAGGATGTAGCGGTTGCCTGGAACGGAAGAGTTCGGCGACAACCCACAAGCAAGATCCTGACACCCGCTGAATCTGATTCCTCGGGTGCGCAGTCGACTCCTTGTTCAGGAATCCGAAGCCGGGAAATCCGGTGGAAAACTTCTGATAGAGTCGGTCTCGCCGGAAAGGGAAACGCGAAAGCGAAGCCCTGAAAAGCAAACCCGCTTCGACCGGGAATCGGACACGAAAGAGTCTGATAGAGTCGGAAACGAAGAACGAAAGCCCGGAGGAAAGCCCGAGAGGGTGAGTACGAAGGAAGCGTCCGTTCCTTGAGAACTC
>NZ_JBHWJJ010000266.1:0-3916 GCF_042732005.1 Streptomyces sp. NPDC059851
CGGGCCTCCGCCGGGGGGTCGGGGTGGTCCGCCGCCCCTGGGAGGGCCGCGCCTAGCGCGGCGGGGGCCCCCCCGGGGCCTCCTTGGGGACGCACGCCCGGGGCGGGGCGTGGTAGGGGGCGCGGGGGTCGAAGAAGACTTCACGCATCCGGGCCAGCTCGGCCTCCCGGTAGGCCGCGAGCGGCCGCAGCGTCTCGTCGACCTCGCGGCGGGCCTTCTTCCCGGCGACCCGGGACCGGGTTCCGGGCCAGTCGGCAAGCCGGGCCGCGAGGCGCGCGGTCTCCCCCGCGAAGGCCTGCGGGGTGCAGTCGATGGTCCGGTCGGCCAGGCCGAGGCGGCGTGCCGCCTCGGAGCCCACCGGAAGGGCGTCGTTGACGAGGCGTTGGGCGACGCCCGTCCCGGTCCGGCGGGGCAGGGTGTAGGTCCAGTACTCCGAGCCGTGGAGGCCCATGAGGCGGTAGTGCGGGTTCAGTACCGCACCGGAGCGGAGCCAGACCTCGTCGGCGGCGAGGGCGAGCATGGCCCCGCCGGCAGCGGCGTTGCCACCGAGGGCGGCCACGACGAGCCGGTCGGTGGTGGTCAGCACGGCCTCGACCAGGTCGTCCATGGCGTTGATGTTGGCCCAGGACTCCTCGGCCGGGTCTGCGGCGGCCTCGATGACGCCCAGGTGGATGCCGTTGGAGAAGAAGTCGCGTCCGCCGCCGAGGACGAGGACGGAGGTGGGGCGGGAGCAGGCCTCGCGATAGGCGGCGAGCAGGCGCCGGCAGTGCTCGGTGCTCATCGCGCCGCCGGGGAAGGAGAACGACAGGAAGCCGGTCTCGCCGTCCTCCCGGTAGCGGATGTCGGACCAGGTGCGGGGACCGGCCCCGGTGCCGGTGTCCCGCGGTGCGGGGACCTCGGGCAGGGCGGGGAGCCGGCCGGCGAGGGCCAGGGTGGCGGGAAGCTTGACGGGGGCGGGCCCGCCGGGGACGCGCCTGGCCCGCAACTCGGGGATCCACACGGCCCCGTCGGCCGTGGCGCGGCAGATCGCGCCGGCCCGGGTGGCGAGCAGTTCGCCGGGGCGACCGCGCAGCCCGTCCTCCGGGTGGCCGCCGTGCAGGTACCAGGAGCCACCCAACAGGTCGTCGAGGACGCCGGGCTGCGAGTCGGCGGCGCGCAGGGTGCGCACGACGCGGTCGGTGGAGTCCCGCGCCCAGTCGATGCGGCGCTCCTCCTGCCGCAGGTACGGTCGGGCGCGCCCGGACGGCTGGGGCTCGGGGACGTGGGTGCCGGAGGCGAAGCGGTCGACGGCCAGGAGGACGGCGGTGAGGGCGGCGTCGGACACCTCGCCGCGGTAGGCGTCGCTCTTGCCGACGGGCGGGAGCGTGCAGTCCGCGGTGGCCCAGACGGGGCCGGCGTCCATCTCCGCGTCGGCCTGGAGGACGGTGACGCCCCAGGTGTCCGCGCCCTCGGTGATGGCCCGGTCGAGCGAGGAGGGCCCGCGGTCACCGACGGGGCCGGGGTGGACGACGAGGCAGACGTACCGGGACCAGACCTCACGGGGAATGGCCGACTTCAGCATCGGCGCGATGACGAGATCGGGCCGGTGCCGGTCGACGGCCTCGGCGAGGCGGCTGTCCGGCAGGACCAGCTCGACCGCCACGCTGTGCCCGCGGTCCCGCAGTTCGGCGTGGACCCGCTGGGTGAGGCTGTTGAAGGCACTGGCGGCGAGCAGGATGTGCACGTGTTCTCCCAGGCGTCCGGCTCCGGCGGCGGCGGCCGGAACGTTTCCGGCCGTCTGTGATCGTCGGCGACGGGGGTGCAGCGGCCGGTGAGACGTACGGGCCGTGTCACCCGTACGGGGAGGCCCGCACCGCCACCTGGTGGAGGTGCGGGCGGTGCCGGGGCACCGCCCGCCGCCGTCCGGTCAGCGCAGGTCGAAGCTGATGGACGACGCCTTGTCGTTCATGCCGTCACCGACGTACGCGTTGTAGCCGTGGTAGGTCTGGTGGGCTCCCCGGAAGTCCTTGTGCTCCCACAGGGTGATCGGGCAGGCGATGCCCTGGGCCGAGCTCACCGTGTCGTTCCAGCCCCACTTGGAGAGCTCGTTGAACTCCGGGTAGCGCCAGTTGCAGCCGACGCTGCCGCGGAAGGTGAACTCGCTGCCGCCGGAGTTGGCGTCGCTCCATATCCTGCCGAGGTCCTTGTACTCCCTCTGCCCGCCGAGGTCGGCGGCCTGGGCCCGGGTCGCGAAGCAGCCGCCCTCGCCGGTGTCGACGACGTAGGTGCAGAACTTGGGCGCCTTGGGGGCCGGCGCCTGCTCCGCGGCGGCGGCGGGGACGACGCCCGCGGCCGCGAGGGTGAGGGTGGCCGCGCCGAGCGCGAAGGCCGATCGGATCATGCGCATGAATGCTCCTCAGATCGGTGCGGAAAGCGCCCGGTCCGCCAGTGCGGCGGGCGCGGGGACGACTCAACGGGGCCGCCCGGGGAGGCGTCGAGGGGGTGCAGGTGCCGTTGGCAAGTTCCGCCCGCCCGGCGGCGGGTGCGCGGCCCGCGCGGCGGTGGCCGGATCGCCGGGTGCGGCCCCGGCGGGCCGGAGCGCGGCCTGCCGGGCAGCGGCGGGGACGGCGGACGGGCCGCCGCGGGACGACCACGGCGTGACCGAATCGCCACGGATCCGGGCGTTCCGCCCGACGGTCAGCCGATTGTCCCGTTCTCGACCGAGGTGGCGGGTGGTGCGCATCACCCCCGCATTGGATCTTGTTGGCCGGATTTCGGCCGTGCCGTCGGATGACCCGGGCGTACTGTCGGCCGCATGAGCGACACGAGCACGACGAGCGACACGACGGGTGTGCAGTCGGCGGGGGAGGGCGGCGGGCGGTCCCGCCGCACCGTTTTGAGGGCCGCCGTGGCCGGCGCCGGCGCCGTCGCGGCGGTGGGCGCGGGGGCCACCGCCGCTCAGGCCGCCTCCCGGCCGGCCCGCGGGGTCACCTTCGTCCTGGTCCACGGTTCCGGCAGCAACTCCTACGGCCTGGCCCCGGTGGTGGCCGAGCTGGGGCTGCGGGGACACCGGGCGGTGGCGGTCGACCTGCCCGGGCACGGCGCCGGCGCGTACTTCCCGCTCGCCTACCAATCGCCGCAGGACCTGGAGCGCCTGCGTACGGAGCCCTCCCCGCTGGGCGCGGTGACGTTGCAGGACAACGCCGAGCACGTGGAGGCCGTGGTACGGCGGGCCCGCCGCAACGGACCGGTAGTGCTGGTGGGCCAGAGCCTGGGCGGGGCGACCGTCAATGCGGTGGCCAATCGGATTCCTGAGCTGATCGACCACCTGGTCTACGCCTCGGCGTTCTGCCCCACGAAGCGGAGGTCGGCGCTGGAGCTGATGACCACTCCGGAGGCGTCCACCAGCATGCTGTTCCGGCTGACCTCCGTGCCCACCCCACCGGAGCTGGGCGTCAACCGGGTCAACTGGCGTTCCAACGACCCGGATTTCTTCGCGGCCTGCAAGGAGGCGCTGGGCGCCGGGTACACCGACGCCGAGGTCCGGGCGCTGATGAACACCCTGGAGCCGGACGAGTCGGCCGCGATCTCGGCCTCCGACGCGCGCGGCCTGCCGGAGCGCTGGGGGCGGATCCCGCGCACGTTCCTGAAGTTCACCGAGGACCGGGCGATCCCACCGGCGCTCCAGGACCTGATGATCCGGGAGGCCGACGAACTGACCCCGGGCAACCGGTTCCGCGTTCGTCCCCTCGCCGCCCCGCACGCCGGGCCGCGCGACCCGGCGGTGCTGGCGGGCGAGCTGGAGCTGGTGGCCCGCCTCTGCCAGTGAGCCGGGCCGTCGGGCCGGGCAGCCGGGCCGGGCCGCCGGGCCGGTCCGGGCCGCAGCAGTGGCACGCGCCCCGGCCCCCGTGGGCGGCCGCTCGTAGAAGGGGGGCGG
>NZ_JBHWJJ010000267.1:0-3844 GCF_042732005.1 Streptomyces sp. NPDC059851
CGGCCGCTCACCATGTCTCCCAGCCCCCGCCGCTGCGCCCGGGGCGCGCCGCGGGGGGGGGCCGGCCGGTCAGCGGGCCGGGGAGGCCTCGGTGTCCTGGGGCTGGGACGGGGGCCGGCCGGGGCCGCCGCCGGGGGGACCCTGGGGGACGAAGTCCTTGGCGCGGATGAGGGCGAAGGCCAGGACGCCGCCCACCAGCGCCACGATGCCGCTCACGAGCAGCAGGTCGTTCAGGGAGGCGGCGAAGCCGGCGTGGGCCGCGCCCTCCACCTGGGCGCGGAGATCCGCGGGGACCGAGGCGATCGCCTGCTCGGGCGAGCCCGTGCGGATGGCCTCCGCGATCCGGTCGGTGCTTCCCTCCAGCGCGGGCACGCCCGACAGCCGCTCCCGCAGGGAGTCGTGCAGGGAAGCGGTGAAGATCGAGCCGTACAGGGCGATGCCGACGGCGATGCCGACCTGGCGGAAGGTCTGGTTCACCCCGGAGGCCATGCCGGCGCGCCACACCTGGACGACACCGACCGCCGTCGAGGCCAGCGGCGGGTTGACCATGCCGGCTCCGATGCCCGTGACGATGAAGCCGGGGATGAGGTGGGTCCAGCCCGACTCGGCGGTCACGCCGCGCATGAGCAGCAGGCCGATGCCCACCACGACCAGGCCGGGGCCGATCAGCCACTTGGTCGGGACGCGGCTCATCACGCGGCCCGTCACCATGGCCGCGACGAGGGTGCAGCCGGAGCTGACCAGGAGGCGGATGCCGGTGCCCATCGCGCTGAAGCCGAGGCCGTTCTGGAGGTAGAGCACGATGTAGATGAACATCGCGAACAGCGAGGCGTTCATCGAGAACGCCGCGATCGACCCGCCCAGGAACGTCGGGGTCTTCAGCAGGGACAGGTCGAACATCGGCTCCGGGACCCGCGATTCGATCACCACGAACGCCACGAGGAACACCGCCGCCAGGCCGAAGCAGATCAGTACGCCCTGCTCGTCCCATGCCGTGTCGCTCGCCCGGATCAGCGCGTACACCAGGCTGAACAGGCCCACGGTGAGCGGTACGATGCCCAGCCAGTCGACCCGGGAGGCCCGCGGCGGCCGGGACTCGTCCACCAGGCGCAGGGTGATGACGATCGCGGCGATGCCGATCGGCAGGTTCACCAGGAAGATGCCGCGCCAGCTGATCCCGCTGGTGATCACACCGCCGAGCACCGGGCCGAGCGCGGTCGCGACACCGGCCACCGCCCCCCAGATGCCGAAGGCGGCACCCCGCTCCCTGCCCTGGAAGGCGCCGGCGAGCAGGGCCAGCGAGGTGGCGAAGAGGACCGCACCGCCGACTCCCTGCACCGCGCGGGACAGGACGAGCGTCACCTGGTCCTGTGCGATGCCGCAGAGCAGCGATCCGGCCGTGAAGACCGCCAGGCCGATGAGGAACAGCCGCCGCCTGCCGTACAGGTCGGCGAGGGACCCGGAGGTGAGTAGGAGCGCCGCCAGGCTCAACGCGTAGGCGTCCGTGGTCCATTGCAGACCGCTGAAGCTCGCGTGCAGCGACTGCTGGATGTCCGGCAGTGCGACCGCGACGATCGTGACGTCGAGCAGCAGCATGAACGTGGCGGCGCACACCACGATCAGCGTCCACCATTGGCGTTTCATTGTTCGGAGCCCTCCTCGGCTCGTAACTCGCTTGTTTCCACACGTAGTTCAATGAATCGGCGCATGCTAGCATGCTAGCATGCGTGCAGAAGTCAAACAGTTCAACGTCTACTTGCCGGTGGATCTGATCCGGCAGATAAAGCACCATGCCATTGAGAACGAGCAATCGCTCTCGGCTCTGGTAGCCGAGGCGTTGCGCACGTATCTCGCCGACCGCGACCAGGAACCACCGAAGGGAAAGCAGGCATGACCACCGAAGGCATCGAGGGCGTCTACCTCGAAACCCACAACTGGGGCAAGGCGGCCAAGTTCCTCCAGGCGCTGGGCTTCAACGTCGAATTCTCGACGGAGGACGGGTCGGGCATGCTCCGCAACGGCGACGGCGCCTACGTGCTGCTCGCCGAAATCCCGGCGGACCAGAAGCCCGAGGCGCAGGTCGTGCTCCGGGTCGCCGACGCCGCCGGGTTCGGCGCCGACCCGGCCCTCGACGTGGTCCAGCCGTTCGAGGACACCCACTACGGGACGCAGGAGATGAAGGTCCGCGACCCCGACGGCCGCATCTGGAGCCTCCAGGCGCCGAAGAAGTGACGCCGTAGCAGCGGTGAACCGCCGCGGCGGCGTGTGCTGCCGCGGCGTTGCCGATGGTCCTCCGGTGGCCCCGGTCGGTCGCTCGACGAAGGCTGACCTCATGCTCCCCATGCTCAGTCCCCCCGGCGTGCGGGTCGGCAAGGTGACGGATGATCCGTCAACTCCACCGGATATCCATGCCGACCTGACACATGTGCGCCGCATTTCTGTGGCCGGTTCGCAGCGGCTCCCCATGATTTCGGCTGATTAAGCCCATCGGCCGAACGGAGAACCCCTACCCTCCGCTGTTCGGAGTGCGGGCCGACACGGGCAGGCCACGTCACGGGAGATTGTGCATGTCCGATCAGAAGAACACGGCGGAATTGGTCGTCATCGGCAGTGGGGTGATCGCGGCGTCCGTCGCCTACCACTGCGCGGAAGCGGGTGTCGACGTCGTTCTGCTGGAGCGGGACCAGGCCGGTGCCACCGCGACACAGACCGCCGGCGCATTTCGTACGTACTTCCCCGGACGGGTCTACGACTCGGAACTGGTGGTGCGGAGCCTGGCCGATTTCCGTTCGTTCGGCACCACCTTGGGAGCCGATCTCGAAGTGTCCGAGACCGGAATGCTCGTGGTGGCGACGACCCCGGAGCAGGCGGCCGAACTGGAAGCGGAGCTGCCCGCACAGCGCGAAGCCGGTGTGCAGCTGGAGCAGTTGTCCGTCGACCGGGCCGTCGAGCGGAACCCCTGGCTCGATCCGGAGGGTGTCGAGTTCGCGATCTGGTGCCCCCAGATGATCCGGCTCCGGGCGGACGAGGTGCTCCGCGGCTACCTGGAGGGCGCGCGGAAGCACGGCGCGCGCGTGGTCACCGGGGTCACCGTGACCGGGTTGGACGCATCCACCGGCCACGTCGCCACCTCGGCCGGCGGCTTCACCGCCGGAGCCGTCGTCATCGCGGACGCCCAGGGCAGCGGGGAGGTCGCCGAGCTGGCCGGCCTGAAGCTGCCGGTGTGGGGCCAGTTCGCCGAGCTGTTCCGCACCGACCCCGTTGGCGAGGACGACATCACGTCACCGTTCACGTTCCACCCCGGCGCCGGGCTGAAGACGATGGGGATGGGCAGGTCCTTCCTGGTCGGGCTGGAGCGCTTCTCCACGGAGCCGGGCATGCGGGAGGTCTGGCTGCAGGAGGCCACCGACGAGGTGGCGCGCTGGTACCCGCGGCTGCGCGGCGTCACACTGCACAGCGCATGGACCGGAACCCTCGACGTCACACCGTCGAGGTCGGGGATCATCGGGCGGGGGGACGGCGCGCACGAACGCATCCTCTTCGCCACCGGGTTCACCGGCCACGAGCTCAGCCAGGCGCCCGCCACCGGCAAGATCGTTCGGGATCTGTACCTCGGCCGGCACCCCGGCGTCGACATCACGCCCTTCTCGCTGGCCGCCAACGGGATCTGACCGCACGAACCCCGGGCCGACCGCCTCCACGGCGCCTCCGCCCCCGCCCCTCGGCAGAAGGGCGGGGGCGCCGCCATTGACGCAGGGCCGCTCACTGTTCACAGTGAGCGGCCCGGCGGCGGTGTCCCGCCCATCGTCCTGTGTCTAATACACAAAAACGACCCCACGACAAC
>NZ_JBHWJJ010000268.1:0-3679 GCF_042732005.1 Streptomyces sp. NPDC059851
GTCGGCGGAGACCACCACCGTGTGGGACACCCCGGGGGTGTTGTCCACGAAGTTGGTGATCAACCAGTTCAGGTTCTGTGCCGCCTGGCTCATCGGGCTCACACTAACGCTCCTGGTCATAGCTGTTACTTGACTGCTCAGTACCCGCGCTCCGGCCCTGCTGGACACCACGCCGCAGGTTGCTCAACCTGCCGCGCACGTCCTCCGGAGCCCGGGAGACCTGGGGGCCGCCCTGCGGAGTCGTCTCCGCAGAACCTTCGACCAGGTTGGCCTTGGGCACCCGCCGAGGCAGACCGGACGCGGTGACCCCGCCAGCCTTCGGCTCACGGAGCTTCCCGGCCGCCTGCCAGCGCTCGTCGTTCTTCGAGCGCCAGCCGTCGCCGGCCTCCTGGCCCTGCTCCGCTGCCGCGGGCTGCTGCTGTCGCGGCGACCGCTGCTCGAAGAGGGATCCGGGGGACTCCGCTTCCTGCTGCGCCGGCTGCCACTGCTGCTGGCTGCCGCGGCGCGGCAGGCCCGCTCCGGTCATTTCGTGACCGGTGTCGGCAGCGGCGCCCGGACGATCGAAGCCTACGCGGTCCGCGGCGGGTTCGGGAGCGGCCGGGGGTTCCGATTCGGTCCCGTACCCCTGCTGGTAGCCACCGGAGTACGTGTTCTGCTCGGGCCACTCGGCATGCCCCGACTGGGCAGCGTAGCCGTTGTCGTAGCCCTGCACGTCCTGCTGCGGCTGCTCGTAGCCCGCTTCCGCATAGGGGTAGTCCTGCTGCGGGTAGGCCTCGTAGCCCTGCTGGTCCGCGTGGGCCTGCTGCTCGTCGTACGCGGCGTCGTAGCCCTGCGCGGGCTGCTGCTCGTACTCCTGGTACTGCTGGTAGGCGTGCTCCGGCTGCGGTTCCGCATACTCCTGCTGGCCGGTGTACTCGGCGGCAGGGGCATGCGGCTGGTTCAGCTGCGCCTCCAGCGCCGCACGGCGCTCCTGCTGGCCGAGGGAGCGGCCCACCGAGTTCAGGCCGCCCTCGGCGCCCTGGCCGTCGTAGCGGGAGTCGTCGAAGCCGAGTTCGGCCGCCGTGCGCATCGGCGCGGCCTGCTGCACCTGCTGCTGCGGGATCATCGAGGAGACGGTGAACTCGTCGTCCGGGATGCCCTCGCCGCCGCCACCGTGGGTGATCGCGTCGGGGAGCATGATGAGCGACGTCGTACCGGCCGCCTCGCCCGAGGGGCGCAGCTGGACGCGGATGTGGTGCCGGTCCGCCAGGCGGCCGACCACGAAGAGGCCCATGCGCTGCGAGATCGCGGCGTCCACGGTCGGCGGGTTGGCCAGCTTGTGGTTGATGTCCGCGAAGTCCTCGGCGGTCAGGCCGATGCCCTTGTCGTGGATCTCGACCATGACGCGGCCGTCGGGCAGACGCGTGGCGTTGACGCGGACCTTGGTCTGCGGGGAGGAGAACGTGGTGGCGTTCTCCAGCAGCTCGGCGAGCAGGTGCACGAGGTCGGTCACGGCCTGGCCGTGGATCTCCGCCTCGGAGATGTTCGAGAGCTCGATGCGCTCGTACTGCTCCACCTCGGAGGAGGCGGCGCGCAGCACGTCGACGAGGGGCACCGGCTGGTCCCAACGGCGGCCCGGCTCCTCGCCGGCGAGGATGAGGAGGTTCTCGCCGTTGCGGCGCATACGGGTGGCCAGGTGGTCCAGGCGGAAGAGGTTCTCCAGCTGGTCCGGGTCGGCCTCGTTGTTCTCCAGCTCGGTGATCAGGGTCAGCTGGCCCTCGATCAGCGACTGGTTGCGTATGGAGAGGTTGGTGAAGATCGCGTTGACGTTGCCCCGCAGGAGCGCCTGCTCGGCGGCGAGCCGGACGGCCTCACGGTGGACCTGGTCGAAGGCGCGGGCGACCTCACCGATCTCGTCCTGGGAGTCGATCGGGATCGGCGCGACGCGGGTGTCGACCTTGCCCGGGTCGGTGCGCGAGAGCTGGTCGACGAGCATCGGCAGGCGCTGCTCGGCGACGTCGAAGGCGGCGGAGCGCAGGCGGCGCATCGAGCGGCTCATCTGGCGGGCCACCATGCCGGCCAGGATGAACGCGGCGAGCAGGGCCACGACCACGGCGGCGCCGGTCCAGATGGCGACGTTGCGGGCGTCCTCGGAGACCACGACGGTGTCCTTGACGGCCTTGTCGAGGAGGTCCTTCTCGATTTCTGCGTAGCCCTCGAACTTGGCGGTCGCAGCGGCCTGCCAGGCCGCCGACGTGGTGCCGTTCTTGGCGAGGGTGGCGGGCTTCTCGCCGCTGGCTATCGCCTCGGTCATGCCCGTGAGCGCCGAGCCGTTGACCGTGGGCGGAGCCTTGAACGGGGCACCGGTCTGCTCGGCCTGCGCCTTGGCGGCGGCGAGCTTGGCGGCCCCGTCCTGGGACTTCTTCTGCATGACGTCTTTGAAGCGGTTGACGTCCTCGTCGGTGCCCGCGGCGATGTACTCGCCGACCGCGATCTCCTCCAGGTAGGCGTACGAGGAGAAGGCGACCAGCTGGGCCTTGCGGACCTCTTCGTTCTCGCTCGGCCGGACCAGCAGGTGCGTGCCGATGGAGCGCTGGAGCGACTCGGCGGCCTTGGCCAGCTCGATCGCGTAGACCATGCGGCCGTAGCTGGTCACGTTGCCGGTGCCCAGCCCCAGTTCGTTGGAGAACTGCATGAGGTAGTGCTGGACGAGGAGGTACCCGTCCTCGGTCGGGATGGGACCCAACTGGGAGGGGAGGTTCTTCTTCGCCGTCTCGGGCGCCTTGAAGGCCGTCTGGCGGACCGCGGAGAGCTTGGGCTCCTCCTGGCGGAAGAGCTCCAGGCGCCGCTCCAGACCCTGGTTCTTCGGCAGGTCCTTGACGGCCTCCGCGAACTTCGCCTTCGCCGCGTCGGTGGCCTCGTAGGCCTTCGCGACGGCGGCGTTGCCCGTGTCGCCCTTCAGCAGCGGCTCGGCCGTGAGGTCGCGCTCGTTGAGCAGGGCCTGGCCGTATTCCGCCGCCGCCTGGACGATGCGGGCGGTCTTCTCGGCGTCCTTGGCCTCGTTCCAGGTGTCGAGGGACCCCTTCACCTGGAAACCGCCCATGACCAGGCCGACGAGGACCGGTACGAGCAGGATGGCGTTCAGACGCGTCGCCACACGCCAGTTGCGGGGCGAGAACCTGCTGGTGCTGCCGCTCTTCGCCGGCGGTTCCACGGGCGCGTCGACGGGGGACGCGGCCGCGCGCTGCGGCGGGGTGAAGTTGCCGCGCGCGGGTTCATCCGCGGGGCTCGAGTTGCTTCGCCTCACTCGACCAACAACCTCTCGGCGGTGCTACTAGCTAGTTAGTTGAATTCCAGCATGGTCAAGGGCCCTGTTCCAAACAGTTGGTTCCGGCCGGCTTCAGAGACCTTTGACACACGTAAAACGGACATAAAGAGCGAGCGGCGGCAAAAGCGGGGCCGCGTGTGCGCGCAGCGGTACCGCCCGAACGCACGGTGTGCAGGTCCGGGGGCAATTCTCTGTCGAAACGTTATGAACGAGAAGAGCGGGCCGTGTCGTACGACACAGCCCGCCCTCCCGGTCCGCACGGCAGGCCCGGTTACTTCAGCCGTGCCATGAGGGCGTGCTCGACGAGGGTGATGAGCGCGCTCTTGGCGTCGGCCCGGTGGCGGGCGTCGGTGGTGATGATGGGGGCGTCCG
>NZ_JBHWJJ010000269.1:0-3492 GCF_042732005.1 Streptomyces sp. NPDC059851
GGGGTCACGACCAGCCACGTGCCCGACAGCCCCACACCACCGGCCGACGCATCCGCCAGCGGCTTCCACGACACGCGGTAGCGCCAGCCGTCCACGGGCGACCCGCTGCCCGCGACCAGGCGCCGCTGTTCCAGTGCGGCTTCCGGCCAGTACCGGCGGCGCTGGAAGGCGTACGTCGGCAGGTCGACCCGTACGGCACCGGTCCCGTGGACGGTCCGCCAGTCGATGGAGATCCCGCGGACATGGCTCCGGGCCAGGGCGGCCATCACCGTCTCGGCCTCGGGACGGCCCTTGCGCACGGCGGGCACGAAGGCGGCTCCGGCCGCGCGGACGCACTCGTGGCCGAGGGCGGACAGCACGCCGTCCGGACCGAGCTCGATGTACGTCGTCACGCCCGCGGCCTCCAGGGCGCGGATGCCGTCCAGGAAGCGCACCCCCTCGCGGACGTGCCGCACCCAGAACTCCGCCGAGGCCATCTCGTCGGAGGCGAGGGCCCCGGTCAGGTTGGAAACGACCGGGATGCGCGGGGCGGCGAAGGACAGCCCCTCGGCCACCCGGCGGAAGTCGTCGAGCATGCCGTCCATGTGCGGCGAGTGGAACGCGTGGCTCACCGTCAGACGCTTGGTCTTGCGGTCGGGGAACGACTGTGCGACAGCCGTCGCCGCGTCCTCGTCTCCGGCGACCACCACCGACCGCGGGCCGTTGACGGCGGCGATGTCCACCCGGTCGGTGAGCAGCGGAAGGACCTCCTCCTCCGACGCCTCCACCGCGATCATTACCCCGCCGGCAGGGAGCGCCTGCATCAGCCGGCCGCGCGCCGCGACCAGCGTGCACGCGTCCTCCAGGGAGAGGACACCCGCGACGTGCGCGGCCGCGATCTCACCGATGGAGTGGCCGGACAGGAAGTCCGGCTTCAGACCGAAGCCCTCCACGAGCCGGAACAGCGCCACTTCCACGGCGAACAGGGCCGGCTGTGCGTACTCCGTCCGGTCCAGCGCTGCCGCGTCCGCCCCGAACAGGACGTCCTTCAGCGGCCGGTCGAGGTCGAACCGGGCGCACACCTGGTCCAGCGCGTCGGCGAACACGGGGAAGGCGTCGTACAGCTCACGGCCCGTGCCGAGCCGCTGGCTGCCCTGCCCGGTGAACAGGAAGGCGACCTTGCCTCCGACCGGCGAGCCCTTGACCAGCTGGGCCGCCGAGTCGCCCTCCGCCAGGGCGGCGAGCCCGGCGAGCAGGCCCTCACGGTCCGCGGCGACCAGGGCCGCACGCTCTTCGAAGGCCGGGCGGCCGGTCGCCAGGGTCGCGGCGACGTCGGCCGGACGGAGGTCAGGGGCGGCGAGCAGCCGCGCGCGCAGGCCGTCGGCCTGGGCGCGGAGAGCCGCCTCGCTCTTCGCCGAGACCAGCAGCGGCAGGGGCAGGGGCAGGGAGGTCTCCTCCCGTACGGCTGCCACCTCCATCGGGGGGGCCTGCTCGATGACCGTGTGGGCGTTGGTGCCGCTGAAGCCGAACGAGGAGATGCCGGCCCGGCGCGGACGGCCGGTCTCGGGCCATTCCCGGTGCTCGGTGAGCAGCTCGACCGCGCCCGCCTCCCAGTCGACCTGGGTGGAGGGCTCGTCGATGTGGAGGCTCTGCGGCAGCTCTCCGTGCTGCATGGCCAGCACCATCTTGATGACGCCGGCGACGCCGGCGGCCGCCTGGGTGTGACCGATGTTGGACTTGACGGAGCCGAGGAGCAGCGGCTGGCCGTCGGGGCGGTCCTGGCCGTAGGTGGCGAGCAGGGCCTGCGCCTCGATCGGGTCACCCAGGGTCGTACCGGTGCCGTGCGCCTCGACTGCGTCCACGTCGGCGGCCGAGAGGCCCGCGCTGGCGAGGGCTTGGCGGATCACGCGCTGCTGTGAAGGCCCGTTGGGCGCCGTCAGGCCGTTGCTCGCACCGTCCTGGTTGACGGCCGAGCCGCGCACGACCGCCAGCACCGGGTGGCCGTTGCGGCGGGCGTCGGACAGCCGCTCGACGAGCAGCATGCCGACGCCCTCGCCCCAGCCGGTGCCGTCCGCCGAGGCGGCGAAGGCCTTGATCCGGCCGTCCGCGGCCAGGCCGCGCTGCCGGCTGAACTCGATGAACGTGCCGGGCGTCGACATCACGGTGACGCCGCCGGCCAGGGCGAGGTCGCATTCGCCGTTGCGGAGCGCCTGGACCGCCCAGTGCAGGGCGACCAGCGACGACGAGCAGGCCGTGTCGACGGTGACCGCCGGGCCTTCGAGTCCGAACACGTAGGACAGACGGCCGGACACCACGCTGGCGGCGTTGCCCGTGCCCAGGTGGCCTTCGAGACCGGAGGGGTCCTCCAGGAGCACGGAGAGGTAGTCCTGGCCGTTGGTTCCGACGAACACTCCGGACTGGCTGCCGCGGAGCGTCTCGGGGTCGATGCCGGCCCGTTCGAACGCCTCCCAGGAGGTCTCCAGCAGCAGGCGCTGCTGCGGGTCCATCGCGAGGGCCTCGCGGGGCGAGATGCCGAAGAAGTCGGCATCGAAGTCGGCGGCGTCGTAGAGGAACCCGCCCTGCCGGGTGTACGAGGTGCCCCGTGCGCCCGGATCGGCGTCGTACAGCGCGTCGAGGTCCCAGCCGCGGTCCAGGGGAAGGTCCGAGATCGCGTCGGCGCCGGACGCCAGCAGCTGCCAGAAGTCCTCGGGGGTGCGCACCCCGCCGGGGAAACGACAGCTCATCGCGACGATCGCGATCGGGTCGTCGTCGGCGGGAGCGGCCACCGGGGCGGTCGCCGCGGCCTGCGTGCCGAGGAGTTCGGTGAGCAGGTTGGCGGCGAGCGCGGCCGGCGTCGGGTAGTCGTAGACGAGCGTGGCGGGGAGCCGCAGCCCGGTGGCCGCGCCGAGCCGGTTGCGGAGTTCGACGGCGGTGAGCGAGTCGAAGCCGATCTCGCGGAAGGCCCGTCCGGCCTCGATGTCCTCGGCGCCGGCATGGCCCAGGACCTCCGCGACCTGGGCGCGGACGAGGTCGAGGAGGAACGCCTCCCGGTCGCTCTCGGTCAGGCTGGTGAGCTGCCCGGCGAGCGACGGACCCGAGCCGTCGGAACGCTCGTCCGCACGCTGCTGGGGGCCGCTGGTGACGGCCTCGGCCTCGGGCAGGTCGCCGAGCAGCCGGGCCGCGCGTACCGCCGTGAACCCGGGTGCGAACGTCGCCCACTCGAAGTCGGCGATCATCAGGGTTGCGTCGTCGGAGCCGACGGCCTGACGGAGCGCGGTGATGGCGAGGTCGGCGTTCATGGGCGGTACGCCGCCCCGGCGCATCCGGGCTTCGAGGGCCTGGTCGGCGGCCATGCCGCCCTCGGCCCACGGGCCCCACGCGATCGACGTCGCGGCGAGCCCGGACGCCCGGCGCTGCTCGGCGAGCGCGTCCAGGTAGGCGTTGGCAGCCGCATAGTTACCCTGACCTGCCGTACCGATGGTGCCGCTCATCGAGGAGAACAGCACGAAGGCC
>NZ_JBHWJJ010000270.1:0-3453 GCF_042732005.1 Streptomyces sp. NPDC059851
CCGCCCGGCTGCGTGCGGTGGGGCGGCGGGTGCGCCCGCGCTCGGTCCGCGCCCGGGCCACCCTCGGCGCCACCGCCGTGGTGGCCCTGGCCCTCGGCACGGCCTCCTTCGCACTGCTCGGGATCCTGGACGGCAGGCTCGTACGCGGCGCCCAGGCGGACGCCGAACGGCAGGCCCTCGCCACCGCCGCCCTCGCGGCACGCGGCCGGCTCGACAGCGTGCTGACCCCGGGCCGCGGTACCGACTTCCTCCAGGTCGTCGATGCCGAGGGCCGCGTCCTCGCCGCCAGTCCCGACCTCGCCGGCCGCCCCGCACTCACCCCGACCCGCCCCGGCAAACCGGGCACGGTCCGCAACACCTGGAAGCCGGCCCCTGCGCGCGGCGAACACCGCCTCCGCGTCGTCCAAGTCACCACCGTCACCGAGGAAGGGCTCGTCACCGTCTACGCGGGGACCTCCCTGCGGCAGGCCGATGCCGCCGACGAGACCATCACCGCCGTCCTGGCCGTGGCCGTTCCGCTGCTCGTCCTCACCGTCGCCCTGGTCACCTGGAGGGTGACGGGATGGGCGCTGCGCCCCGTCGAGGCGATCCGGGCCGAGGTCGCCGAGATCAGCGAACGGGACCTGCACCGCAGGGTGCCCGTACCGCGCAGCCAGGACGAGGTCGCCCGGCTCGCCGTCACGATGAACGCCACCCTGGACCGGCTGGAGGCCGCCGGGATCCGCCAGCGCCGGTTCATCGCCGACGCCTCGCACGAGCTGCGCAGTCCCATCACGGTGCTGCGCACCCAGCTGGAAGTCGCCCAGGCCCATCCCGACCCGGCACTGTGGGGCGAACTGGTCGGCGGGGCGCTGGAGGACACCGTACGGCTCCAGGACCTGGCCTCCGACCTGCTCCTGCTGGCCCGCCTCGACACCTCGGAACCGGCACCGGACTCCGCGGTCGACCTCGCCGAGGTGGCCCGGGACGCGGCCCGCGCCCGCCGCCGCGACCGCATCCCGGTCGACCTGGAGATCGCCGACGAGGCCACCGTGCGCGGCAGCACGCTCTGGCTCTCCCGGCTCGTCACCAACCTGCTGGACAACGCGCAGCGCCACGCCGAGGTGTACGTCGTGCTGTCGCTGCGCGTCGACCGGGACCGCGGGGCGGCCGTCGTGGAGGTACGGGACGACGGGCCGGGCATCCCGGCCTCCGACCGCGAACGGGTCTTCGAGCGGTTCACCCGCCTCGACGACGCCCGCAGCCGCGACGAGGGCGGCACCGGCCTGGGCCTGGCCATAGCGCGGGACATCGCCACCCGCCTCGGCGGAACCCTCGCCGCCCTCGACTCCCCGGCCGGCGCCCGGCTGGTGGCCACCCTGCCCCTGGACGACGTGGCCCCGGACACCGCCCGCTGAGGACCACGCCCGAGAGCAGCGGGCACCACCCGGCGTCCCACGGCACCGCGTCCGGACCACGGGACCCGGGCGTCGTGCGCCTGGACATTCCGCTCCGGGACATTCGGCCACCGGACCGCGGCTGACCTGCGTCCCTCGGCGCGGCCGCCCGGCCGGGCGGGCTTCCCGGGCGAATCTGATTGTTCCCCGTTCTGCTTTTTTCGTGCCTGTCCATCTCTGTTCACTCCATGCTTGCCTCGGCTCTTGAAGGGGGGCGTGAGACACCGCCAAGGGCCGTATCCCGAAACGGAATTCGCCCATGGCGCAGGCAGCCGGAGGACGGCGCGATGAAGAACAACCGGATGATCGTCACGGTGGTGGCGCTTTTAGCGATCTTCGCCTTCAGCGTGGTGATGGTGGTGGCGGGCCAGCCCATCGCGGCGATCACCGCGCTGATCCCGTCAGCCGCCCTCGGCGTGCAGCAGATCGTGCAGGCCGGCACGGGTGCGGCCGAGAGCCGGCGGGAGCGGCGGCCCTCCCCGCAGCCCGAGCGGGAAGAGGAGGCGCAGGGATGACCATCCCCTCGGCACCCCGGGACGTGCCCCAGGACAGAAGGGGCAAGCGAGGGCGGCGGCTCGGCCCCATCGCCGACGGCGCCGGCGCCGCGCACCGGGCCTGGCTGGAGCCGCTGCGCGACGCCTTCCACGGCAGCGGCCTGACCCTCGACGAGCTGCAGGTCCGCACCGGCTGGCCCAAGTCGCACATCTCCGAACTGCTGCGCGCGGTCGAGCGCTACCCGCGCTGGGCCTTCGTCCGCACCGTCCTCATGGTGCTGAAGCCCCGGGTGTCGTACGAGGCGATGCGGCTGCGCTGGGTGCTGGCGGCGCGCGACGCCGGGAAGCGGACCTCGTGGATCAAGGACTGCCTCCACGAAGCCGGCGGTGCCGGTGGCCGTGCGGTCGCCGCCGGTCCGGCCCCGCTGGACTACCTGGCCTTCCAGGAGATGCACCGCCCGCACTACACCCGCTACGCGGCCGCGTTCCTGCGCCGGCCCGCGCTCGTCGAGAAGGCCGTCGGTGACGCCTTCACCCTCTTGCTGCTGCTCTGGCACGACGCGCTGGCCAGCGAGAACCCCGAGCGGTTCGCCTGGCCGATCCTGCGCCAGACCGTGTTCGAGCACACCCCGAAGGCGAACGGCCGCCCCTCACTGGCGCTGGCCGCCTTCGACACCGTCGCCCTGGACACCGCCCCCGACCCGGTCGGCCAGGTCGAGGAGACCATGGCGCTGTTCCGGGCCGTGGCCGAACTGGCGCCGGTGCAGCGGGACGTGGTCGTCCTGCTGCACCTGTGCGGCTTGGAGGACACCCAGGTGGCGGACGAGCTGGGAGTCTCCCTCGCCTCCGTGCGCTCCACCGCGCGGCACGCCAAGCGCAACCTGCACACGATCCTGCACCCGATGAGCACCGCCGAGGAGGGACACCCCCGTGGCCTCGACCATTGACGAACTGCTCGCCCGCGCCCGCCTCCACGACACCGCGTACCCGCCCGCCGACATCACCGACCTCGCCCGCAGCACCGACCCCGTCCGCGGCGTCGACCCCGCCGACCCCGCCGATCGCACCGCGCCCGCCGGGCCGGCGCGACCCCCGGCCCCGGCCCCGACTCCCGTCGCCGACCGGCAGCAGGCCATGCGGGGCGCCGCGGACGACCTCCAGGCCCTGTGCGAGACGGCCGTCACCCGTGCCGCCGTCAGCGCGCTGGGCGGTGGCTTCCTCACCCAGACGCTGCCCCAGCCGTCCGGCGCGCGCGTCCTGGGCTGCATCCTGCTGCTCACCGATGCCGAGGACTCCGCCCGCTTCTGGTGGCAGTACGCGGCCGGCGCCGGGGACTCGATCGCCACCTACTGCCTGTACCTCCACCACCTGGCCCTCGGCGAGAACAGGCAGGCGGTGTGGTGGCGCCGGCAGACCGCCCCGCCCGGGGACGCGGGCCTGCCGGCCGTCCTGCGGACCACGCGTGCCGAGCGGGCGGACGTGCAGGAGACGGGGCAAGAACCGGGGCGGAGAAGGGGGCGGGG
>NZ_JBHWJJ010000271.1:0-3364 GCF_042732005.1 Streptomyces sp. NPDC059851
TCTCGATCAACAGCTCAGGGGCCTCGTCCGTTGCGCTTCACGGCCCATCACCCGATCGGTGGCCAACTCGAAGAAGCTCACTGGTTGAAATGCCTGTGTGAACCAAGGCGAGCGTCTACGCTCGAAAGGCGATTATCTGTGGACGTAATTCGTCCACTTAGAGCGTTGATCTGATTTTGCAAAGCGGTGATCGCATCGCGCAAGGCTTTGAGCTCTTTTCGGACGTCGATGTTGCTGACTACAAGGCGCCCACTGACTGTTACGTCACCTTCGAACATTCCAGCTGGATTGCCTTTTCCGAAAATTCCAGGGCCTCTATCTGCGAGCTGATATCCCGCTACTCCGGCGGCCCCCTGAGCACGTGCATGGCCTTTTACTCCAAAAGCTCCCTCCTTGCCGTCGCCCCAGATAGCGGCAGGGCCGTTGGCTGTTCCGGTCGTTTCCCCGTAGACGCCGCACCACGTCTCACTGACTCCGGCGACTCCCGTCCCGAAGGCTGTCCCTAGCACTCCATGACCGCCGTTCGTGCTTCGGCTTGCTCCCACTACCCCCATCCAGTTAGTGCTTTTGCCCATTATGGCGGTACCGTCGTTATTGTTTTCCAAAACAGCCATGTCGCAATTCCTCTTCCTCTTTTGGGGGTTGAGCGGAAATGCCCCAGCCTGGAGATCGCCTTGCTGTGCTGCTAGGCGTTTCGGCCTGTTCGTGCCTCTCCTTCAGGTTGCTCCGCATGGCTCCATTGTCCTCCGCTGGAGGGTAGAGTTCCAGCCCTATCTGTTGACGGCTCAAATGTTGGCCTATCAAGCAGGATCGAAAACGCTCCCGTTCACCTCGCGGGTTGCAAGAATTTCGCAACCGTCTAAAGCTGACTAAATGTAAGAAGGGGTTTTCAAGCGCCGGATTTTATGTGGACGGCCCCCAACAGGCCGCAGGGCAAAGTAAGTTGGGCTCCGCGCCGCCGCCGGCCCGGCAGGCGCCGACTGGTGGGTCGGGTGGTCGCGACGCTCGCCGTGGAGGTGCTGCACGCCGCGGGGGACGGGCTGGTGGATGCCGGTGCCGTGCTCGCCGACCGGCTGTCGGGGCTGGACCGGGACGAGGAGGCGCTGGTCTGGTACCTCTGGGCGGCCGAGCGGGGGCATGTCGGGGCGATGAACGCGGCAGCCTGCTGGTACCGCGACGGCTTCGGCACCGCACCGGACCCGGTGCAGGCCGTGCGCTGGTTCTTCATCATGCTCGCGCACGGCAACGCGGACGGCGTCCACGAGGCGATCCAATTGGCGAAGACCGGGGTCTTGGACGAAGACCAGATCCGTGAGGCGGGCCGACTCGCCGCTGACCCCGGGGCCGCCGAGGCCCTGATCGACACATCTCTGAGTGGCGGACGCACCTGACGCCACCGCGTGCGGATCTCCTGCAACTGCTGGTCGACCTGGCCCCACGGGCCGAGGCGGCCGGACACCCTGGCACGGTCGGTGACAAGAGTGAGCGCGTCCCGCACGGCTGGATCCGCGAACCGCGGTCGGGCCCGGACCTACCGTGCCACTGCCCTGCCAGGCTTTTGCCCACGTATCCGGGTGGTGAAGGGAGCAAGGCCATGACCTCGCATCCCGAACGCCTGCCCGCCTCGGCGGACCACGCCAGCGGCGGCGTCGCCGTGGTCTTCGAACCGGGACCCCAGCGGGTGCTGGCCCGCGTGCGAGATCGACATGGACGACGCCGCCGACCTGCGCCGGGACCTCACCGTGGCCCTGGCTGCCAGCCGCAGCGGACTCGACATCGACCTGGCCGCCGTCACCTTCTGTGACAGCTCAGGCCTGCACGTCCTGCTGGACCTGGACCGGCTCGCCCTACAGACCGGGAAGACCCTCGTCCGCACCGCACTGGCCAGCGCACGGGACTGTTGGGCAGCCGCTTGTCGAAGGCCTTCTTCCCGGCCGGGGTGACGGCAGTGGCGTGGTGTTCGCCCTTGCCGACGTCCAGGCCGAGGAAGGCGCCGATGTCACTCGTGTCGATCACGTGCGTCCTCCGGTCGTCGCTGTGCTCGTCGCCTTGTACGGCGCTGCGGATCGCTCGGTGCAGGTGGTAGGGCCACAGCGCGTACGGGTTTTCGCTGATCAGGCGGCGTTCGGTCAGGCGGCGGGCGGGGGCCTGGTGTGTGAGGCCGGCGGTCTGGGTGGCGAGGTCGAGATCGAAGGCGTCCAGCAGGGCGACGCTGCGCAGCAGGTGCCGTTCCTCGGGGGTCAGGTCGGAGAGGGTGCGTGCGAGAAGGGCGGGGAAAGAGCAGTCGAAGTCGGCGGCGGTGGGGGTGCGGCCGGTCCGGCTGCGGCCACCGATGACGAAGAAGGCGGACGGCCCACCGTGCTTCCAGCCGGGAGCGGAAGCGGTGCCCGGCGTAGCTGGTCTCTATGGCTCGGATGGACACCTGGTCTCCGTTCAGACGGTGCGGTGACTTGTTACGGCAGCGCCGGGAGGGTTCGCCAGCATCCGGCATCCCGGTCAGGTGGACACGAGGGGATGGTGGCACAGCGCACCGACAACGAGATACTGGCAGACATGGCAGAAGGCACAGATCGCCAACAGGACGTCACCTACCAGGCGCCGGTCGGTTGCGTTGACCTCAGGGCGTTCGACGACGACGGCAACTCGTACGACATCCATGCGTGCCACGACTGTCTCCCGTGGCACGCCGAGGTCGTGGTCATCGAGGGGGACATCCTCGTCAGGGAATGGCATGCCGTCGGCTGCCCGCAGTTCCAGCAGCACATCAGGGACTGAGTAGATGCCCCAAGGTTGTGCCGTGAGCGTCAGCCCTCGAGGCCCTGGTGCATAAGCTCTCGGCCATGAGCGAGGAGAGCCTGCACCAGATCCTGGGCGACATCGAGCGGTCGGTCCGTGACTTCACCGGCGCCGAAGCCGCCCTCGCGAAAGCCGAACAGCGGCGCGACCACACCCGCCAGGCCGTGCTGGAGCAGGTCGAGCGAATGCATGCCGAGGTGGATACCGTCCACGCCCCCGAGCTGATCGGCGTGCTCAGGCACCTGTACTGGCAGCAGCCCGGCATCCACGGACGCCCCCTCGCAGAGGCCGCCGGCCTCCACCTCAACGACATGCTCGCCGCGATCGGCCCGGCACCCTCGGGGATCCGCTGCGCCCACCGCGGCACGGAACAGCTGCGCACCAGCCGACCGGTCCTGGAAGCCGCCGCTTCTTCCTGGAGGACGAAGCGGTCGCGGATCGTCTCACAGGCCCAGGTGTCGGCGCGGGTCAGGGAGCGTTTTCAGCGGTGAGTTTCCAGGGTGAGGATGGCTTTGACGATTGACGTAAGTCCGTTGGGGCTGCAGCGGGCTTTGCGGAGGATGCGCCA
>NZ_JBHWJJ010000272.1:0-3118 GCF_042732005.1 Streptomyces sp. NPDC059851
ACACCTCATCGCCACCTGGACCGGCACCTGCCCCACCTGCCAGCAAACCATCCCCTGGCAGCCCTACGACACCACCTAACAAAGCACTACTAGGACGCGAGCTGGCGTGGAAGATCCACGACATGTATTCCGTCAAGGGGCAGACCGTCGACGTTGTCGCCCATTCCATGGGCGGGCTCATAGTCCGTGCTGCACTGGCCGGATACGCACAGGGCGACCCGACCTGGCCGAAGAAGCTGCTTGTGGAAGATGTCGTAACTCTGGGCACCCCGCACAAGGCCGCTTGGTTGGGCGCTCTCTGCCTCTCTAACCTTCAGTGCCAGGAGATGTACTACCCGAACCACGCCTTCCGCCGCTGGCTCGGACCGAATCTCCAGCAAGCACAGGGGGGAACGGACTGGACCCTTATCAGCTCAAACGCCGACTTCTCCGTCAGTGCTGGGAACGGCGCCCCCACTGACGTTGGGGCGCAGCACCTGGTGCGCTACTCGGAGCGAGCGAACCTTGACCACGCCATGCTGCGTACGGTAAGGACGGGCGTCTACCCACTTCGATACACCAACAACGGTGGCGCCTGGGGATCCCTGACACGCGGCGCCGCGCCCCTTCGAGCAGCCATGAACGCCCTGTATTGGCACAACCGATGGTGAACCTCTCCCACACTGCGCGGTCTGGCGCGGTCCTGCATTCGGGACGTCAGCGGCTGGGACCAGCCGGGCCCAACTACGGCTGACCCACCCAGCCCGCGGAACGACGCCAGCCCCGACGACGGGCACGGAATCACCTCTCGAAGAAACGCTGACATCTACTCTGCGCGGCAGCGACATTCACTCTGCGCACGACAGATCCATTGGATCTTGCATGTGGCTGTCGTGCGCAGCGTTATGCCGGTGGGAACGCAAAGTCCGTGTCAGTAGGCAATGGCCGACCGGGGCGCGGTGGAGGGCCTCTGCCGCCGTGCGGCACTGCCGCACGGCAAGGGGCGGCGGACGTTCAGCGGGAGAGCCAGACGCGCCCGGCAGCGGCCGGGCGGGCGAAGACGTCGCCGAGCTCTCCGTGCACGAAGGCCCGGATGGCCTCGGCGACCTGGTGGGCGCCGGCGGGGGACGCCGGAGCCATGACCGGCACACGGCGGACGTGCATGTCACTGAAGGCGAAGAACCAGCCTCCGTCGTTCGAGATGGCGACGAGAATGGCGGAGTCGCCGCTCTGTCCACCTCGCGGGGTGGCAGGGCCGCGGTCTACGACGACATAGTCGCGGCGTGCGCCGAGCTGGGCCCTGAGGCCGATCTCCTCGGAGACCAGAGCCCCGAACAGGAAGCCCGTCAGGGAGGTGACCTCCGCCTCGGTGCGCTCGGACTCCAGGGTCTCGGCGCTCAGGGACCCGAACGGGACACGCTTGGCCTGTTCGATGCACCATTCCAGCATGACGGCGAGGTCGCTGCCCGGTGTGGGCAACCACGGCTCCGTCGGGTGCGGCCTACCCGGTCCCACGAGCGCGACATCCGTAGGCCAGCACGGCTGCAGCGTCATTTCGAGCAGGTCCGGTCCCAGGTTCGCGTTGGTGACCACGATCAGCTGGGGAATGCCGACACGGCGCCCGGACGTGTGCTCGTCACGGATCCTGGCGAACTGATCGACGGCTCCCTGCACGGCGCTCCACGTCAGGCTGCCCTGGTGGGTTTTGACCTGCAGATATAGGTCCCGGTCGTCGAAGACGACCTCGACGTCCTAGTCGCGTTCCACTCGAAGTAGTCGCGCGTCCGCCTCTCGCAGCTGCAGAAGGCATCCGACCGCGTAGAGATGTTGGTAAGCGAACCCGCGATGTAGCGATGTGATGCGCCGAAGCTGTGCGCCATCGAGGGCCTCCGGAGCCTCTCGACCACCGTGAAGTTCGGCATCAGTGGCTTCCCCCTGCGATTCATCTGCCTGCATCGCACCAGGGTAGAGACGCGCCCTGTTGACGACACGGGCCGAACCGGACATTGCGTTCTCCAGGATTCAAACAGAAACATTTTTGGGTGCCAGCTGTGCTCTGACCTGGGCACCGAGGAAGTCGTCGCGTTCGAAGCTGCCCCCAGCCACCCCCGACCGTCTGGCCACAATGGCCCGGACTGTCGGGTCCGCCGGTCGCCCGTGGCTCGGACCGCAGTCGGCTGGGCAGCAGCGAGCGGTCAAAGTTCACTGAGATCGGTCAAGGTTCAGTGAGACCGGACATCCGCCCAGCCTGGCGAGTTTTACGGCCGTAAAACCGCCACGGCCGACAGGTCCTGAAAAACGCAAGAAGCGGCCCCCGCCGCCCGGATCGAGGTCCGGATGGCGGGGGCCGCTGGGGGCCGCTGGGACCGTGGTGATCCCGGCGGCCGGGCGGGTGGGGGTCAGCGGGTGACCGGGACGGGCGCGGCCTTGTGGCTGTTGCGGTGCGCGGTCTGCGCTGGTTCGGCGAGGACGCGGAGGCCGTGCGGCTCGCCGACCGGGCCGCAGGTGCTGCACATCACGGCGTAGTTTCGGCGGCCGGCCCATCCGGAGTCGGGGTCGCGGGGCTTGCCGGAGGGGCGGACCGCGTGGGTGCACTCGGTTCCGTCCGGGTGGAGCGGGGCGATCTTCACGCTGATGCGCGCCATGGGTTTCGTCTCCTGGTTGGGTTCGGGGAGGGGCAGTTGGCGGGGCGCGGCCGCGGGGGTGCGGCCGCGGGTGGGGCGCGGCGGGGTGGGCGGCTCGGTGCGGACGAGTGCGGTCTCGGGGAGGAGTCCGAGCTGTCCGGCGGCGGCTGCGCGGGCGGCGAGGGTGAGTGAGCGGGTGACCCGGTGGTGTCCATGGTCGATCCGCAGGTGGCACAGCTGGCAGGCGGCGAGCAGGTTCTCGATCCGCGGCCTGGTTCTCCTGCCCGAACACGGTCCGGACTGCGAGAACGGCTGCCGTTGAGACCTCGACCTGCTCGGCGCTGGGGCAGAAGCGGACATGTCGCCGGTGGCACTACTGAGCGCCACCGAAATTCCGACCATGGGTTTGCTCCAGCCGCCTAGTAGTGCTTGGTCAGGTTGGTTCGCGGGTGGCGTGTCTGGCTGATGGCCTGTGTCGTTGATCGGGTGTGATGGCTGAGGAGTTGGCTGCGGTC
>NZ_JBHWJJ010000273.1:0-3067 GCF_042732005.1 Streptomyces sp. NPDC059851
GGAGGCGGGCCGGGCTCCGCGCACACCGCAGGAACAGATCCTGTGCGAACTGTTCGCCGAGGTGCTGGGCGTGCCGCGGGTCGGGGTCGACGACGACTTCTTCGACCTCGGCGGGCACTCCCTGCTCGCCACCCGGCTGGTCGCCCGCGTCCGCGCGGTGCTCGGCGTCGAGCTGGGGCTGCGCGCGCTCTTCCAGGCGCCCACTGCGGCTGGCCTGGCCGAGGCGTTGGCCGGGGCCGGCCACGCCCGCCCGGCGCTGACGGCGCACGTGCGGCCGGAAGCGGTACCGCTCTCCTTCGCCCAGCGCCGGCTCTGGTTCCTGCACCGCATGGACGGCACCGCCGCGACGTACCACATCCCGCTGGCGCTCCGGCTGACCGGGACGCTCGACGGAGCGGCGCTGGACGGGGCACTCGCCGACGTGGTGGCCCGGCACGAGAGCCTGCGGACGGTCTTCCCGGAGGTCGACGGCGTGCCGTACCAGTGCGTCCTGGACCCGGGTACGGCCCGGCCACGGGTGCGGTTGACCGCGGTGTCGGAGACCGAACTGCCCGAGCGGATGGCCGGGCCCGCCCGGCAGCCCTTCGACCTGTCGTCGGAACCGCCGCTGCGGGCCGAGCTGTTCGTGCTCGCGCCGCAGGAGCACGTGCTGCTGCTGGTGATGCACCACATCGCCGGTGACGGCTGGTCCACCGGCCCGCTGGCCCGCGACCTCGCCGAGGCGTACGCCGCCCGGTGCGAGGGCCGCACACCGAACTGGTCGGTCCTGCCGGTGCAGTACGCCGACTACACGCTGTGGCAGCGTGACCTGCTCGGCGACCCCGCCGACCCGGAGAGCCGGTTCGCCCAACAACTCGGCTACTGGACCCGCCAGTTGTCCGGCCTGCCGGAGTTGCTGCCGCTGCCCGCCGACCGGCCGCGGCCGGCCGTCGCCCGCTGGGACGGAGCCCAGGTCGACCTGGAGCTGAGTCCCGAACTGCACGTCGGGTTGACGGAGTTGGCGCGTCGGTCGGGTGCGAGTCTGTTCATGGTGCTGCAGGCGGCGTTGGCCGCGCTGTACACGCGGTTGGGGGCGGGTACCGACATCCCGATCGGAAGTCCGATCGCGGGGCGCACGGACCAGGCGCTGGACGAGCTCGTCGGGTTCTTCGTGAACACACTGGTCCTGCGCACCGACACGAGCGGTGACCCCAGCTTCGCCGAACTGCTCGGGCGGGTGCGGGAAACGGCACTGTCGGCGTACGCCCACCAGGACGTGCCGTTCGAGCACCTGGTGGAGGTACTGAACCCTTCCCGGTCGCTGTCCCACCACCCGCTGTTCCAGACCGTCCTCGCCGTGCAGAACGCCCCCATGGGCCGTTTCTCGCTGCCCGGCCTGGACGTCACCACCTACGCGGTGGCCACCGGAACCGCCAAGTTCGACCTCGGGGTGAACCTCGGCGAACGGTTCGGGCCGGACGGAAGCCCGGCCGGGATCATCGGCGCGGTGGAGTACGCCACCGACCTGTTCGACCGGGACACGGTCGCCGCCCTCGCCCGTCGCTGGACGCTGCTGCTGGAGGCGGTCACCGCGGACCCGGAGCAGCCGATCGGAGGGATCGACCTCCTCGACGCCGACGAGCGGCGCCGACTGCTGGAGCGTGGCAGCGCGGCCGCCCGTGACGTGGGCTCCGTGCCGGTGCCGGAGATGTTCGCGGCGCAGGCGGCGGCGACGCCGGACGCGGTCGCGCTCGTCCACGACGGTACCGAGTGGACCTACGCCCAGCTGAACGCTCGCGCGAACCGGTTCGCGCACGCGCTGATCGCCCGCGGCGTGGGACCGGAGCAGATCGTGGCAGTGGCACTGCCACGCTCCACGGAGTCGGTGGTGGCCGTCCTCGGCGTACTCAAGGCCGGAGCCGCCTACCTGCCGATCGACCCCTCCTACCCACAGGCACGGATCACGTTCATGCTCGACGACGCCCACCCCACCGTGGTCGTCGACGACCCGGCGGCAGTGGCCGAGGGAAACTGGCCCGACACCGACCCGGACCTCACGCTCGACGTCCGACACCCGGCCTACGTGATCTACACCTCTGGCTCGACCGGCCGACCCAAGGGCGTCATGGTCAGCCACGCCGGCGTGACGGGCCTGGTGGCGGCGCAGGTCGAGCGACTGGGCGTGGCGCCGGGCAGCCGGGTGCTCCAGTTCGCCTCGCCCAGTTTCGACGCGTCGTTCTGGGACCTGTGCAGCGCCCTGCTCACCGGTGCCGCCCTGGTCCTGGCCCCGCCCGAAACCCCGCTGGAGGCCCTGACGGACCGCAGGCTCGACGTCACCCACGTGACGCTGCCGCCCTCGGCCCTGACGGCGCTGGACGGCGCCGACGTCACGGCCGCCACCCTGGTGGTGGCGGGTGAAGCGTGTGCTCCGGAGCTGGTGGCCCGGTGGGCGCCAGGACGCCGGATGATCAACGCGTACGGTCCGACGGAGACGACGGTGTGCGCGACGATGAGCAACCCGCTCTCGCCCGGGTCGGGAGTGCCACCGATCGGCCGACCGGTCGCGGGTTTCCGGACCTACGTGCTGGACGAGCGGCTGCGCATCGTGCCGCCGGGTGTGGTGGGAGAGCTGTACGTCGCCGGCGCGGGACTCGCCCGCGGCTACCTGAACCGGCCCGGGCTCACCGCCGGCCGTTTCGTCGCCTGCCCGTTCACCACGGACGGCGCACGCATGTACCGCACCGGCGACCTGGTCAGGTGGCGCACCGACGGAGAGCTGGAGTACGTCGGCCGCGCCGACGACCAGGTGAAGGTGCGCGGCTTCCGGATCGAACCCGGCGAGATCGAGGCCGCCCTGGCCGAACACCCCGCCGTCGCCCGGGCCGCCGTCCTCGCGCAGGACGACCGGCTCGTCGCCCATGCGGCGCTGCGTCCCGACGCGGTCGTCAGCCCGGCGGCGCTGGCGGCGCATCTACGCGACCGCCTACCCGACTACCTGGTGCCTTCGGCGTTCGTGCTGTTGGACTCGCTGCCGCTGACGCCGAACGGGAAGCTGGACCGGGCGGCGCTGCCCGCGCCCGAGCCGGTG
>NZ_JBHWJJ010000274.1:0-3064 GCF_042732005.1 Streptomyces sp. NPDC059851
CCATGGTGCCCGACATGGCCCATCCGAGTGGGACCCGGGCCATGCCCGCGCTGCTCCGAGCGGTGCGGCGGTTCGGTGCGGTCGCCGTGCCCGCCGCCCGCGACTGGGCCGCCTCCGACCGGGAATGGCTGGCCGAGTTCGGCCGTGAGGTCCTCCGGGAGTTCGGCGGCCCGGAGGTACTTCCCGGCCTGCTCGCCGAGCTGGAGCAGCAGGGACGGGACGGCAGCTGGTGCGGCCCCGGTATCACGGCCCGCCACCTCATCCGCTTCGGGGCGGCCGCGGCCGAAGCGGTTCCCGTCCTGCGGGCGTACTGGATCCGATCCCCGCACTCGTACGAGCGGGCCTCCTGCCTGGAGGCCCTGGCCGCCATCGATCCGACGGGCAGCGGCATGGAGTACGCCTTCGCGGAATCCCTGTGGGACTGCGAGGAGCAGGCCCGGCTGCTCGGCATCGCCCACGCCCCCGACGTCCCGGAGCTCGTGCAGCGCATCGCCGTGCTGCGTGACGACCCCATGGAGGAGCCGCAGGTCCGCGCGGCGGCCCGGGCCCGGTTGCCGCGTGGCTGAGGCGGGGGCGGTCAGAGCCCGACCCGGGCGTAGGGCTCAGCCCGCGATCGGGTAGAGGACTCCGCGTCGGCCCTCCGGTGACGTCAGCCACTCCAGCTTCTCGGCCGTCTCCGTGGCCGGCAGCGGGGTGTGGAGCACGATCGCGAGGTCCGGCCGGGCCGGTACCTGCAGCTGTGTGGACTCGAAGAACAGCGGGCCGACGACGGGGTGTTCGATCTCCTTGCGCAGCTGGCCCCCCGGCCGGACGTCCCGCCGCTCCCACAACTCCGTGAACTCGGGGCTGAGTTCCTTCGCCTCCTCCACCACCGCCAGGAAACCCTCGTCGTCCGGGCGTTCCGAGCACGCCGCCCGGAACTGGGCGACCACGCTGCACGCGATCCCCTCCCAGTGCTTCGAACGCGCCCGGTACATCGGGTCGGTGAAGAAGGCGATCAGGCAGTTCTGCACGATCTCGGGCCGCATGCCGAGGACCAGCGCGGCCGCGTCGTTGTACATCACCGTGTTCCAGTAGGCGTCCATGATGTGTGCCGGGAACGGCATCCAGGCGTCGATGAGCCGCTTCAGACCGTGGCACATGTTCCGGTCCGCCGCCTCCACCTCCAGGGCGGGCGGGTTCAGCCCCGCCAGCACGTACAGGTGCCTGCGCTCCGCGCTCGACAGCTTCAGCACCCGCCCGACCGAGTCGAGGACCTGCGGGGACACCGTGATGTCACGGCCCTGCTCCAGCCACTGGTACCAGGACACCCCCACCCCGGCCAGCACCGCGACCTCTTCCCGTCGCAGCCCCGGGGTCCGGCGGCGGGCCCCGCCGTCCGGCAGGCCCGCCTGCGCTGGGGTGATCCGGGCCCGCCGGCCCATCAGGAACTCCCGCAGTTCGGTACGGCGGTGCCTGTCGATCGGTGTGGCCACGAACTCCCCCTGTCGGCTGCCTGGTGGTGCCAACAACAGGATAAGTTCCCACTCTCCACGAGCATTCCCGCAGCACGAGGGTGGTGCCCATGGCAATCGACACACCCACGAGCACCCCCACTCCCCCCACCCCCGCACCCCCCACCCCTGCGGACGACGACAGCGGGCTGCGCCTCACCGGCCGGGCCAAGCTGGTCCTCTTCGTGCTCTGCGCCGCCCAGTTCATGGTGGCCCTCGACTTCTCCGTGCTGAACGTGGCCCTCCCCGACCTCGGCCGCGACCTCGGCCTGAGCCAGGCGGCGCTCCAGTGGGCGGTCACCGCCTTCGCCCTGCCCTCCGGCGGCTTCCTGCTCCTGTTCGGCCGCATCGGCGACCTCTACGGCCGCAGGAAGCTCTTCCTCGCCGGCCTCGCCCTCTTCGGCGCCGCCTCGCTGCTCGCCACCCTCGCGTGGGACCCGGCGTCCTTCCTGGCCGGCCGCGCCCTCCAGGGCCTCGGCGCGGCGGCCATCGTGCCCACCGGCATGTCCCTGCTGACCACGACGTTCCCCGAGGGCCCGCTGCGCGACAAGGCGCTCGGTATCTCCGGCACCCTCCTCTCCCTCGGCTTCACCGTCGGCATGCTGCTCGGCGGCGCCATGACCGACACCCTCGGCTGGCGCTCCACGATGGCCCTGCTCGCGGTCTCCGCGCTGATCGTCCTCGTCCTGGCCCCCGCCCTGCTCCCGGAGTCGCGCACCCCCGAGCGGCCGCGCCTCGACGTGCCCGGGGCCGTCACCGTCACCGGAGGCCTCCTCGCCCTGATCTACGCCCTCTCCACCGCGGCCCAGCGCGGCTTCGCCGGAGCGGACGTCCTGGCCGCGCTCGTCGCCGGCCTCGTCCTGCTCACCGTCTTCGCCGTCGTGGAGTCGAGGGCCGCGGCCCCGTTGGTCTCGCTGCCGATGCTGCGTCGGCGCACGGTCGCTTGGGGCAACGTCGGCGGCCTGGTCACCTTCTCGATGATGTCGACGGTCGTCTTCGTCCTGACCCTCTACCTCCAGGAGACGCTCGGGCTGTCGTCCTTCCGGACCGGTGTCGTCTTCGGCGTCCAGGGCATCGCCTCCGTCGTGGCGGGTTCCTACGCGCCCAAGGTCATCGGCCGCTTCGGACCCCGCCGCACCCTGATCGGCTCCCTGGCCGGCCAGGGCCTGCTCACCGCGGCCCTCCTCGCGATCGGCACCGGCTCGGGCGCCCTGGTCGCCACCGTCGCCGTGTCCCTCGCCAGCATGTGCCACCTCGGCGCGATCATCTCGTACGGGCTCACCGTCACCAGCGGCGTGCCGGACGACGAGCAGGGCCTGGCCACCGGCCTCGTCACCACGACCCAGCAGGTGGGCCTCACGATCGGCATCCCGCTGCTCGGCGTCCTCGCCACCACCGGCACCTCCCTCTTCAGCGGGGTGCGCACGGTCCTCGCGCTCGACGCGGTGATCGTCCTCGCGGTGGCGGCCCTGGTGGCCCTAGGTGTTCTGTCCCGGGAGGTTGTGGACGGGTGATGCAGGTCTCGGTTGAGGGATCTTGAAATGGGTGAGGGCCTTCTGGCCTGGTGTGGA
>NZ_JBHWJJ010000275.1:0-3058 GCF_042732005.1 Streptomyces sp. NPDC059851
GCGATCGGTTCTCCCGTCGCGGGGCGGGCGGACGAGGCGCTGGACGACCTGGTCGGCTTCTTCGTCAACACCCTCGTGCTGCGGACCGACACCGGCGGCGATCCGTCGTTCCGGGAGCTCCTCCGGCGGGTCCGCGACACCGACCTGGCGGCCTGGGCGCACCAGGACGTGCCGTTCGACCGGCTCGTCGAGGCCCTCAACCCGGAGCGGTCCGCCTCCCGCCACCCCCTGGCCCAGGTCATGCTCTCGGTCACGGACGCGGGCGTGCCCGTTCCCGACCTGCCGGGTGTGACCGCCGAGTCGGAGTTCGCGCCGCTGGAGATCGCCAAGTTCGACCTCACGTTCACCTTCCGGGAGCACCACGGCCCGACCGGCGGCCCCGCCGGCTTCGACGTGCACGTGGAGTACGCCACCGACCTCTACGACGCCGCTACCGTGCAGGCCGCACTCGCCCGCCTGGTCCGGCTGCTCGGGGCGGCGGCCGCCTTCCCGGACCTGCCCGCCGGCGAGCTCGACATGCTGGGCGACGAGGAACGCCGGCGGCTGCTCGACACCTGGAACGGCGCCCGCGTCCCCCGCACCGGCACCTCCCTGCCCGGGGCGTTCGCCGCGCAGGCCGCCCGCACCCCGGACGCCCAGGCCCTCGTGACGGGCGAACGGAGCCTCACTTACGCCGAGTTGGACGCGTGCGCCGACCGGTTGGCCCACCGGCTCCGCGACGCGGGTGTCCGCCCGGGGGACCCCGTGGTCCTCTACGTCGAGCGCTCCCCGGAGGCGGTCGTCGCGACCCTCGCGGTCGTGAAGGCCGGGGCGGTCTACGTCCCGCTGGACGTCCGCTACCCCACCGACCGCATCAATCTGATCATCCGGGAGTCGAAGGCCGGAGTCTTCCTCACGGACCGCCCCCTCACGGCGCTGGACCTCCCCGAGAACGCCCGCACGATCCCCGTCGGCGGCGTGGCCGACATCCCCGGCGCGGCCGACATCCCCGGCGTGGCCGACACCACGGACGGCAAGGACGGTACCGCCGACCGGCCCGGCCCTCTGCCCGCCGTCCACCCCGACCAGGCGGCCTACGCGATGTTCACGTCCGGCTCGACCGGAGTCCCCAAGGGCGTCGCTGTCACCCACCGCAACATCACCGACCTGGCCGCCGACGCGCCGTTCCCGCCCGCATCGCGCGCCCGCATGCTGCTGCACTCGCCGATGGCCTTCGACGCATCGACGTTCGAGCTGTGGATGCCGCTGCTGGCCGGCGGCACCCTCGTGATCGCACCGCCCGGACTGCTCGACGCGGCCGCGATGGGCCGGGTGCTGGCGGAAGGACGGGTCACGGGCCTCGTCCTCGCGGCGGGACTGCTGCAGATGGTGGCCGAGGAGGAGCCGGAGGCCCTCGCAGGCGTACGGACCGTGCTGACCGGCGGCGACGTGGTGTCGGTGGAGGCGGTCCGGCGCATCCAGGAGCACTGCCCCGACACCACCGTGCTCAACGGGTACGGTCCCACCGAAGCCACCGTCATGGCCGCCGCACACGCGGTCCGCAAGCCCCTCGACTACCCGGGCGCCCTGCCGATCGGCACCGCACTGGACAACACCCGGCTGTACGTCCTGGACGCCGCGATGCGCCTCGTGCCGCCCCTCACCCCGGGCGAGCTCTACCTGGCGGGTGCCGGCCTCGCCGCCGGCTACCTCAACCGCCCCGCGCTCACTGCCGAACGGTTCACCGCCGACCCCTACGGCCCGCCCGGCAGCCGCATGTACCGCACGGGCGACCTCGCCCGCTGGAACCACCACGGCGAGATCGAATTCCTCGGCCGCGCCGACCAGCAGGTCAAACTCCGTGGCTTCCGCATCGAACCCGGCGAGGTCGAGACGGCCCTGTGCCGGCACGCGTCGGTCGGGCAGGCGGCGGTGGTCCTCGGCGAGATCCGCCCCGGCGACAAGTGCCTGATCGGCTACGTGACACCGGCCGAAGGCGCCCGCGTCGACGTCGCCGAGCTGCGCGCGCACGCCTCCGCGACCCTGCCCGACTACATGACGCCGACGGCGTACGTCGTCCTGGACGCCCTGCCGTGGACCGCCAACGGAAAACTCGACCGCCGGGCACTCCCGGCGCCGGAACCGTCCGACGAGGACACCGGCCAGGGCCGGCCGCCCCGCAACCCGAAGGAAGCCACGCTCTGCGACCTCTTCGCGGAGGTACTCGGCCGCCCCGCGGTGTCCATCGACGACAACTTCTTCCACCTGGGCGGGCACTCCCTGCTCGCCACCCGGCTCGTACGCCGGATCAACAGCGTCACGGGAGCCGGCCTCGCGGTCGGCACCCTCTTCGAGAATCCGACAGTGGCCACCCTGGTCGACAAGGCCGACGGCGCCGACGGCGCCCGGCCCAAGCTTCGGCCGATGCGCCGGACGGGAGCAGCCAAGTGATCCCCTTGTCCTACGCCCAGCAGCGGCTCTGGTTCCTGGACCAGATGGAGGGCCCCTCGGCGACGTACAACATCTCCCTGGCGATACGGCTGACCGGCGACCTCGACCGCAGCGCACTGCACGGCGCCCTGGCCGATGTCGTCGGCCGGCACGAGGCGCTGCGGACGGTGTTCCCCGCCGTCGACGGCACCCCCCACCAGCAGGTCCTGGCAGTGCACGAGGCCGACCTCGCGCTGCCCGTGCTCCCCGCGGCCGAGGACACCCTCCAGGCCACCCTGGCCGAGCTGGCCGGGGCCGCCTTCGACCTCTCCCGCGAACTGCCCGTCCGGGCCACCCTGCTGGAACTCGGACCGCAGGGTCACGTCCTGCTGCTGGTCATGCACCACATCGCCTCGGACGGCGGTTCGAACGCCCCGCTGATGCGCGACCTGGGCACCGCCTACGCCGCCCGCAGCAAGGGCGGTGCGCCCGACTGGGAGCCCCTGGAGATCCAGTACGCGGACTACACGCTGTGGCAGCGGGAGGTGCTGGGTGACGCGGACGAGCCGGGCAGTGTGTTGGCGTCGCAGCTCGACCACTGGAAGGCGGCGTTGGTCGGGCTGCCGGACGAGGTGTCGCTGCCCGCGGA
>NZ_JBHWJJ010000276.1:0-2887 GCF_042732005.1 Streptomyces sp. NPDC059851
TGGTTAGCGTCACCATCGCCCTGGTTCACGTTCGCCTGGTTAGCGTCACCATCGCCCTGGTTCACGTTCGCCTGGTTAGCGTCACCATCGCCCTGGTTCACGTTCGCCTGGTTAGCGTCACCATCGCCCTGATTGACGTTCGCCTGATTGACCTCACCGCCGACGTCCTGCACCACGCCCGGCACAGCCTTCATCGTCTGAGGAGCTGCGTGAGCGCCCGTCGCCCCGGCCGCTCCGGCAACAACCGCAGCAACGAAAGAAGCAGCAACAATTCCGGGGATGCGGGTACGAATCTTCACAGCCATCATTTTCTCCTTCAAAGGAATTACGTATTTCTAATACAGCAGGCGGGGGATTCACTGCCACCCGCTGCGCCTTCCGATTCGGCGGCTCGGCGCTTTGCCTGAAACCAGATTGGCCCACCCTCGAAGCCAAACAAAGCTGCGGAAACTCGGGGCTTGACACACCCGAAATGAAAAGTAGAATCGCGGCCGCATCCCCGTCCGCCAGCAGGCAGCGTGCGGTCACCGGCCCCGGCCGGCCGCGACCAGCCCGCGATGCCGCCAGCGGCCTCGCCTCTGCCCCACAATCGCGCCGCGGTCCGCTTCGACGCGCCCCACACCCATCCGTCACGCCCTGAGCACCGATAGAGCGTCCACCGCACACCGCGACCCCACCGCCCACGCCCTCCACCAGCGCATGCGGAGGGGTTCTCCACCGTCGGTACGGCACGGGTGGGTCGGCCGGTGATCTTCGAGTGGGTGGTCACACGACCGCCGCCTCGCCCCTCACCCCGTCACACCGGTGGATTGCCGTGTTTGCGGGACGGGACGTCGGCGTGCTTCGTCCGCAGCATGGCCAGCGCGCCGATGAGCGCGAAACGGGTCTCGGCCGGATCGATCACGTCATCCACCAGGCCGCGCTCAGCCGCGTAGTACGGGTGCATCAGCTCGGTCTGGTATTCCTTGATCTTCTGTGCCCGTTCGGCGTCCGGGTCCTCGGCCGCCGCGATCTCCCGACGGAAGATGACGTTCGCGGCGGCTTCGGCGCCCATCACCGCGATCTCGTTGGTGGGCCAGGCCAAGGAGACGTCGGCGCCGATGGAGCGGGAGTCCATCACGATGTACGCGCCGCCGTAAGCCTTGCGCAGGATCAGTTGGATCCGCGGGACGGTGGCGTTGCAGTAGGCGTACAGCAGCTTGGCGCCATGCCGAATGATGCCGTTGTGTTCCTGGTCCACGCCGGGCAAGAAGCCGGGCACGTCGACGAGAGTGACCAGCGGAATGCTGAAGGCATCACAGAACTGGACGAAGCGGGCGGCTTTTTCGCTCGCGTGGATGTCGAGCACTCCGGCCATCACGGCAGGCTGGTTGGCGACGATCCCGGTGACGTGACCGTCGAAGCGGGCCAGTGCGCAGACCACGTTCTGCGCCCAGGCCGGCTGGACCTCGAAGTACTCGCCGTCGTCGGCGATCTCCTCGATGACCCTTCGGATGTCGTAGGCCTGGTTCGGGTGGGCCGGGACGAGGCTGAGGAGGGCATCAGTGCGCCGGTCGGCGGGGTCGTCGGTCTCCTCACGGGGCGCGGTCTCGCGGTTGTTGGAGGGCAGCAGCGACAGCAGGAAGCGTACGTCTTCCAGGCAGCTCTCCTCATCGTCGTAGGCGAAGGCCGCCACCCCGGACACCGCCGCGTGGACATCGGCGCCGCCGAGCCCGTTGTGGGTGATCTCCTCGCCGGTGACCGCGCGGACCACGTCCGGACCGGTGATGAACATCTGCGAGTTCTCGCGCACCATGAACACGAAGTCCGTCAGGGCCGGAGAGTAGGCGGCGCCACCGGCGCACGGGCCCAGCATCACGGAAATCTGCGGGATCACCCCGGAGGCGCGGGTATTGCGCTGGAAGATGCCGCCGTAGCCGGCGAGGGCAGTGACTCCCTCCTGAATACGGGCGCCGGCGCCGTCGTTCAAGGAGACCAGCGGGGCACCAGCAGACACCGCGAGGTCCATCACCTTGTGGATCTTTTGAGCGTGCGCCTCGCCGAGGGCGCCGCCGAAGATGCGGAAGTCGTGTGCGTACACGAAGACGGTCCGGCCGTGGACGGTGCCCCAGCCGGTGACGACCCCATCGGTGTAGGGCTTTTTGTCTTCCAACCCGAATCCGGTGGCGCGGTGCCGACGCAGTGTTTCGATCTCGTGGAACGAGCCCTCGTCGAGGAGCACCTCGATGCGTTCCCGCGCCGTCAGCTTGCCCTTGGCGTACTGCCGTTCGGTGGCCTTGGGGTCGGGCCCGGCGAAGGCCCGGGCCTTGATCTCGGCCAGTTCCGCGGCACGGTCCTGGATGCTGGCTGGGGCGACGTCACTGGTGGTCACTGGATTCCTCCAGGCTGTGGGGAGGTCTGCTGGCTGCCGGACCGGCTTCCCGCCGGCACCGACGGGGTGGGCGGGGAGGGCGCCGATCGGGGTGGATCAGGAGCGGTAGTGGTCCGGCTCGTACGGGCCCTCGATGTGAGGGCCGAGGTACTCGGCCTGCTCGGGGTGCGGGGCGGTGCGGAGCGACCCCTACGGTCCTGGAGGTCAAAGGCCCGCGGCGGCGCGCAGGGCGTCGGCGCGGTCGGTGCGCTCCCAGGTGAAGTCCGGGAGCTCGCGGCCGAAGTGGCCGTAGGCGGCGGTCTGGGCGTAGATCGGGCGCAGGAGGTCGAGGTCGCGGATGATCGCGGCCGGGCGGAGGTCGAAGACCTCGGTGATGGCCTGGCCGATGCGGTCGGGGGAGGTCTTCTCGGTGCCGAAGGTTTCGACGAAGAGGCCGACGGGCTCGGCCTTGCCGATGGCGTACGCGACCTGGACCTCGCAGCGCGAGGCGAGGCCCGCGGCGACCACGTTCTTGGC
>NZ_JBHWJJ010000277.1:0-2876 GCF_042732005.1 Streptomyces sp. NPDC059851
TACGGACGTCAGACATCCCGCTCAACAACCCGAGGGCCTCGCCCGTTGCGCGGCCACCCCGATCACCCGATCAGTGGCCACGTTGAAAAAGCTCATTGAAAGCCGTCGCCTTGCGCTTCCCGCCCAGACCCGCAGAGGACGACTGGCCGACCACTGCATGCGAGCGAGCCGACATCCTGGCTCGTTTGGAGCAACATCCTCTGCGACCGACGGACGTGAGGCAGCACCGAGCCCGGATCCGCGGAGCTCGCCAGACCTTGCAGTGGCTGGAGATTTTCCCGGGGGCCACCTGGCAGCAGCGCTGGAACGCCAGTCCCGCGAGCACGCGTCCTGGCAACGACTGGGCCCGATTGGCACCCGAGTGGATCGGAACGGCTGCTGGCCCCTCACAACGGCAGGCACTGTCGGGAGGGCTGCTGAGTCTGATCTGTGCAGACGTTGTCAGGCCCGCCCTCCCCTGGCTGCTGTCACGGACCTCGGCCAACATGACGAGCCTGCGGATCGGGCTGATCCCTACCCGTGACCCGGAAGGATTCGCCCAGCTTGAAGCGATGGTCGAATCTGCCACGTGGTCCTCCAAGGTCGGGCGTGATGCCCTGCACTCCTTGGTCAAGATCGTGGCCGCCAAGGGCGGCACCTTGGCGGACATCACCGTCGGCGACGCCGTGGAGTATCTCGCCGCACTCAAAGCAGCGAACGCCAAAACTCGCGGCAACACCCTCTTCTACGCCTGGCTGCGAGAGTTGGGCACCCTTCCTGCAGAAGCACCCAGCTCGTTGCGCTACCTGGCCAACACCAGTGGTCAGGTGTCGATGGAGCAGCTCGTCGACCGGTTCGGCGTCCGCTGCCGCCCAGTCAGAGATCTCTTGGTGGACTACCTCAAAGAGCGGCAGCCAGGTCTCGACTACACGTCCCTGAACAACTTGTCCCGGCACCTGGCCAGCAACTTCTGGGGCGACCTGGAACAACATCATCCGGGAATCGACTCTCTCCACCTGGCGCCCGAGGTGAGCGCGGCCTGGAAGCAGAGATGCCGGACCCGCATCGAACGGCGTCGCCAGCCAGACGGCAAAGTGCGTGAAGTAGTGACCGGACGGGCCAATGTCGCCAGCATCATGATCTCCGTGCGCGCGTTCTATCTCGACATCGCCCAGTGGGCTGTCGATGAGCCGGCGCGCTGGGGGCCGTGGGCGGTACCGAGTCCGATCAAGGACGCGGATGTCGCCGTCGTGAAGGACAACAAGCGGCGCAAAGCTCGGATGGACCACCGAACGCGGGAACGACTTCCGGCTCTGCCCGTTGTCGCCCGAGCGGCTTCAACATGCCTGAAAGAGGCCAAAGCCCGACTACAGGCTCTGATGGACACCCCGCCAGGTGGTCAGTTCGCTTTCGCGGGCGCCACCTTCAGGCGAGCAGCGAAGGATGGAACGACCTGGGCGGTGAACATCGCCACCGGCCGGCGCGTTGACCTGGCGCTCGCGGAGAGTCGCGCGTTTTGGGCCTGGGCGATGGTCGAGTTTCTTCAGCACACCGGTGTCCGCATCGAGGAGATGCTGGAGGCCAGCCATCACAGTTTGATCCAGTACAGACTGCCTACCACTGGCGAGATTGTCCCCCTCCTGCAGATCGCGCCGTCCAAAACCGATGAGGAACGAGTCATCCTGGTCAGCCCGGAGCTCGCCGATGTGCTCAGTGCGATCATCGCCCGTGTCCGCGACCCACGCACAGGTGCCGTCCCCTACGTCTCCAGCTATGACATGGCCGAGAAGACCTGGAATCCCCAGATGCCACTGCTTTTCCAATGGTGCCGCAGCGGCGAGAGTTCCCGCCTCTCCCCGAAGCTCCTGCGCCAAGCGCTCCAAGAGGTGATGGCCTCCACGAATCTGACCGACTCAGCCGGACAGCCCTTGGACTTCTCACCCCATGACTTTCGGCGGATCTTCATCACCGATGCCATTCGCAGCGGCCTTCCCCCGCACATCGCGCAGGTCATCGCCGGGCACACCAGCATCAACACGACCATGGGATACAACGCCATCTACCCCGGCGAGGCCATCGAGGCCCATCGCGCGTTCATCGCTCGGCGCCGAGCACTCCGACCCAGCGAGGAGTACCGAACCCCCACCAACGAGGAATGGGATGCCTTCCTCGGACACTTCGAGCGACGCAAACTGTCCATCGGAATCTGCGCACGCGCATTCGGAACTCCCTGCATCCACGAACACGCGTGTATTCGATGCTCCATGCTCTGACCGGATCCGGCTCAGAGGCACCGCCTCGTCGAGATCCGCGACAACCTGATCGCCCGAATCACCGAAGCAGAACAGGAGGGATGGCTCGGTGAGATCGAAGGACTCCAAGTCAGCCTCGCCAGCGCAGAGGAGAAGCTCACCCAGCTCGATGCAGAGCAAGTCCGTCAACGCCAAGTGACAGATCTCGGCATGCCCCGCTTCAGCCAGGTCGCGACACGAATCAGTACGGCAGGAGGACCTTCGAGTTAAGGGATGTCCCGTTACTGCTGGTCAGAGGTGGGATGATCTTGGTGTGGCTGGTGTGATCACGGCGTCGGAGCCGTCTTGGATAGCCCCGTTCACGGGGCTGAGCCCGCGGCAGTTCGGCAAGCTGGTGACTGCGCTGAGGCGGGAGGGGGCGGATCCGGTCCGCAAGGGCCGGCCGTGGAGCCTGCCCTTGGAAGACCGGGTCCTGCTGGTCGCCGCGTACTGGCGAACGAACCTGACACTGCGGCAGCTGGCCCCGCTCTTCGGCGTCTCGAAGTCGGCCGCCGACCGCATCGTCGACCACCTGGGGCCCTCACTCGCGCTCCAGCCGCGCAAGCGGTTCCGCAAGGACACCGTGCTGATCGTGGACGGCACGCT
>NZ_JBHWJJ010000278.1:0-2836 GCF_042732005.1 Streptomyces sp. NPDC059851
TGATTTTTGGCACGCTGTTGAGTTCTCAAGGAACGGACGCTTCCTTCGTACTCACCCTCTCGGGCTTTCCTCCGGGCTTTCGTTCTTGCGTTTCCGACTCTATCAGAGTCTTTTCCGCTCGCTTTCCGGGTCTTCGCTTTCGCGTTTTCCCTTTCAGCTATCCCGACCTTATCAGCGCCTTTCCGGTGCTCTGCAACTCGGCCGAGTCATCGGGACGACTCAACGGCAGAGAGCGTGAGCTCAAGATCAGCTACTGAAGGGTTGGTTCCCGTCCATCGTCCGTTCGCGAGAAGTTCACGTGGGACGTCCTGGCGGGAGTCACGACAGTACCGCTCCGGTGGTTCACAGGCAAATCGAATCAGGCGTATGGTCTAGTCCACTACGTTGTCGCGGAAGCGCATCACGGCCCTCAGCAGGAGGTTCGTGCCGCGCGAAGCCGGACATCTCATGACATACCCTTCGAAAGTGCGCCGTCGAGGACAGGCAGTGACGGCGACGCTACGAAGCCCCACCCCTGGGAGGCCCCCATGACCAGCGTGACGTCCCCACTTGCCGGGCGCACCATCGGACTCGCGGCTGTGCCGGATCCGGTGTTCTCCGGCGCGATGGTGGGTCCCGGTACCGCCATCGATCCGGTCCGCGAGCCCTCGGAGGCGGTGTCCCCCGTCGATGGTGTGGTCGTCTCACTGCACCCGCACGCGTACGTGGTCGTCGACGCCGAAGGGCACGGCGTCCTCACGCACCTCGGGATCGACACCGTTCAGCTCAACGGTGAGGGTTTCGAGCTGCTCGTCAACAAGGGCGACACCGTGACCCGCGGCCAGGCCGTCATCCGTTGGAACCCCGCCGCCGTCGAAGTAGCCGGCAAGTCTCCGGTCTGCCCCGTCGTGGCGCTGGAGGCCACTGCCGAGTCGCTCGGCGACGTCCGTGAGGACGGCGACGTCAAGGCCGGCGACCAGCTCTTCAGCTGGGCCTGACACGTTCGCCGGGGCGCGCCGGCGGTTCGGAGATCCACCGCGGCGGCCGGGCCCGCCGCTCAATCGGAGACGGGTGAAATGGAGACAACGCTGCGAGGCGTCGGCGTGAGCCACGGTGTGGCTATCGGCGAGGTGCGGCACATGGGCACGGCGGTCCTGGAGCCGCCGGCCAGGCAGATCACTGCGGACGAGGCGGAGCGCGAACAGGGGCGCGCCCGCCAGGCCGTGAGCGCCGTTGCGGCCGACCTGGTCGCACGCGGCCAGCTGGCCGGGGGCGAGGCACAGCACGTGCTGGAGGCCCAGGCCATGATCGCTGAGGATCCGGAGCTCATGGCGGACGTCGACCGGCGGATCGCCGTCGGCAGCACCGCCGAGCGCGGGGTGTACGACGCGTTCGCCGCCTACCGCGACCTGCTCGCGGGGGCCGGGGAGTACATGGCCGGGCGGGTCGCCGACCTGGACGACGTACGCAACCGCATCGTCGCGCGCCTGCTGGGTGTGCCGATGCCTGGCGTGCCGGACAGCAACGAGCCGTACGTGCTGATCGCGCGGGACCTGGCGCCCGCCGACACGGCGCTGCTCGACCCGTCGCTGGTGCTCGGCTTCGTCACCGAGGAGGGCGGCCCGACCAGTCACAGCGCCATCCTCGCGCGGGCACTGGGGGTGCCCGCGGTGGTGGCGTTGCCGGGCGCCTGCGAGATCGCCGAGGGCACCGAGATCGCCGTCGACGGTTCGACGGGCGAGGTCTTCATCGAGCCGAGCCGGGAGAAGAGGGCCGGTCTGGAGGCGGCGGCCGCCGAGCGCAAGGCCGCGCTGGCCGCGTCGTCCGGTCCGGGCGCGACGTCCGACGGGCACAAGGTGCCGCTGCTCGCCAACGTCGGCGGGCCGGGGGACGTCCCGGCGGCGGTCGAGGCCGGGGCGGAGGGTGTGGGCTTGTTCCGCACCGAGTTCCTGTTCCTGGACGACAGCAAGAAGGCGCCGTCCGAGGAGAAGCAGGTCGAGTCCTACCGGAAGGTGCTCGAAGCCTTTCCCGAGGGCCGGGTCGTCGTCCGCGTCCTGGATGCCGGCGCCGACAAGCCCCTGGACTTCCTGACACCGGCCGACGAGCCGAACCCGGCGCTGGGCGTGCGCGGCCTGCGCACCCTGCTGGACCACCCCGAGGTGCTGCGGACCCAGCTGACCGCGCTGGCCAAGGCGGCCGACGGCCTGCCGGTCCACCTTGAGGTCATGGCGCCCATGGTGGCCGACCGGGCCGACGCGAAGGCGTTCGCCGACGCGTGCCGTGCGGCCGGGCTTCAGGCGAAGTTCGGGGCGATGGTGGAGATCCCCTCCGCCGCGCTGCGGGCGCGCTCGATCCTCCAGGAGGTCGAGTTCCTGTCGCTGGGCACCAATGACCTGGCGCAGTACACGTTCGCCGCCGACCGGCAGGTCGGAGCGGTGTCGCGGCTCCAGGACCCCTGGCAGCCGGCGCTGCTCGACCTGATCGCCATGGCTGCCGGGGCGGCCAGGGCCGAGGGCAAGAGCTGCGGTGTCTGCGGTGAGGCCGCTTCCGACCCGCTGCTGGCGTGCGTGCTGACGGGTCTGGGGGTCACCTCGCTGTCGATGGGTGCTGCTTCGATCCCGTACGTGCGGGCGGCGCTCGCCACGTACACGCTGGCCCAGTGCGAGCGTGCCGCGGCGGCGGCGCGGGCGGCGGACAGTGCCGACGAGGCCCGGGTGGCCGCGCAGGCGGTGCTGTCCGGGGAGTAGCCGGTCGTCGGCGTCGGTGTGGTGCCGGTCCGGGGGGCCTCCGCCGTGGCGGAGGCCCCCCCGCCGGTCTCCTATACAAAAAACCCATCCCACCAAACCCACACAAAAGG
>NZ_JBHWJJ010000279.1:0-2763 GCF_042732005.1 Streptomyces sp. NPDC059851
GAACTTCGGGGCCGCGCCCCGCGGGGCACCGCGGCCGCTGCTGCCCTCGAAGTGCTGCTCGCCTGGTGGGCGGCGACCCGCCCGCCCGGCCATGTCCGTTCCCCACACGTGAGCCATGACGAACGCCGACGGGAACCCGACCACGGTGACCAGCCCCGTCAGCAGATGGACCTTGCTGTAGGCCTCAGCTCGAAGGGGCGGAGCAAGGACTGCCGGGCCGCTCGCGCCGGCGGTTTCAGCGGGCGGCCGGTCCGCTCGTCACGGTCGCCCAGCTGCCGCCGTTCACCGCGTACACCGTCAGCCGACGGTTGACCGTGTCGCCACTCCCGTCGAAGGCGACGCGGCCCGTGACTCCGTCGAAGGCCAGCCGTGCCACGGCCGGTGGCAGTTTCGCCCGGGCGTCACCGGGAAGGGTGCCGTCATTGGCCGCCACGACCGCCTTCACCGCCTCGATGAGGGTCCAGGTCGCGTCGTACGCGTACGGCCCGTACCAGCCGGCCTCTTCCGGGTATCCCGCCTTCCGGTACCGGGCGAGGAAGTCCCGCCCCGCCGCCGATTCGTCGGCGGCCACGCCGATGTTGGTCGCGAGGTCGCCCTCGGCCTTCGGGTTCGTCGTGAGGTACTGCTGGTCGAAGAGGCCGTCGCCCCCCATCAGGGGGACGTTCACCTCCGCCTGCTCCAGCTGCTGGGAGAGCGGTGCTGCGGTGTCGTAGTAGCCGCCGAAGTAGACGGCGTCGGCTCCCGAGGACCGCACCCTTTCGGCGAGACCCGCGAAGGCGCGTTCCGCGGGATCGACCTGCTCGGTACCGACGACGGTCCCGCCGAGCTTGGTCAACTCGGCGGTGAGACCGGAGGTGAGAGCGGTGCCGTGGGCGCTCGCGTCGTCCACCACGTATAGCTTGGCCTTCTTCGCCTCGCCGTGCAGGTACCGGGCGGCGAACGGCCCCTGGTCGACGTCCGTTGCAATGGTGCGGAAGTAGGTGGAGTAGGGACGCGACGTGGTGCCAGCGGCCCAGGCGGGGCCCAGCGTCAGCACGGGGTCGGTGTTGGCCGGTGACACGACGGCCATGTTCGCCTGCGCGAGCGGCGCCACCAGGGTCTTGGCGACGCTGGAGTTGAGGGGGCCGACCACCCCCAGCACCTTCTCGTCGGACACGAACCGGGCGGCGTTGGACGCGCCCTTGGCGGGGTCGGCCCCGTCGTCCAGGGCCTTGATCTCGAAGTTCACACCGGGGACGTGCTTGGTTTCGTTGGCGGTCCTGGCCGCCAGCTCGGCCGAGTTCTTGATGCCGACGCCCATGGAGGACAGCCCGCCGCTGAGGGGGGCGTCCACCCCGATCACCACCGTGACGGAGGAAGCCACCGACCCGTTGCCGGCCGCCCCGCCACCGTGGGGCGCGTCCTCGCCACGGGTGAGGGCCCAGGTCAGGACGGAGCCCGTGGCGAGCGTGGCCAGCACCGTGGCGAGGACCACGGAGCGCCGGGTGAGGGGCTCCCGGGCGGACGCCCGCTGGCCGCCGTCCTCCGTCCCGTGCTCCGCCCCGTGCTCCGCCCCGTGCGTGACCGGTTCCTCGGCCGGGGTCTCGGGCACGGCCGGAACGGTCGGCCGGTCCGGCACGGGGCGCTGCGGGGTGCCCGCGCCGGATGCGGAGTCCAGGACCGTCGGGGTCTGCGGTGACGGTGCGGTCGACGGCGGCTGCTCCGGCCCCGTAGGAGCGGGAACGGGCGTCGTAGCGTCCGGTGTCGGTACGGAGGTCGCCCGCGGGTCGGGAGCGGGCGGGGAGCTCGGCTCGGGTTGACGCCCGTGTGCTGCCGATGCATGGGGCCCGGGCGTGGAGGACCGCAGTACCGATGCCAGCATCTCGGCCGCTTCGCCGGCGCCCAAACGCTGCGCCGGGTCCTTGGTGAGGAGCGCGTCGAGCACGGGTGCGAGCGGGCCGGCGTGGACCGCGGGTCGGTGCGGTCGGGTGAAGACGGCCACGGCGAGGGCGTGCAACCCCTCCGCGTCGAACGGCGGGTGCCCCTCGACGGCGTGGTAGAGGGTCGCGCCGAGCGCCCACAGGTCGTTGGCAGGGGTTGGGCGCTTGCCCTCCAGCTGCTCCGGCGGCATGTAGTGCGGCGTGCCGATGACGATCCCGCTGTGGCTCAGCTTGGTCGTGGCGTCCGCGAGGTGGGCGATGCCGAAGTCGGTCAGGACAACGCGGTCCTTGGTCAGGAGCACGTTGTCCGGCTTGATGTCACGGTGGACGATCCGCGCCCGGTGCGCCTCGGCCAGCGCATCGAGCATGGCGGCGCCGATCTCGGCCACCCGCTGCACCGGCAGCCGCCCGCCGCTGCGGATGGCGGCGGCGAGGGACTCCCCGCGGACCAACTCCATCACGATGACGGGGACGCCGTTGTGCTCCACGACGTCATGGATGGTGATGATCCCGGGGTGGCTGAGCGTGACCGCTGCCCGAGCCTCGCCGATGAACCGCCGGAGCAGCGCGGCGCGGTCGCCGTCGTCCATGCCTGGCGGAAAAAGGATCTCCTTGACCGCAACCTCACGACCGAAGAGGTGCTGGTCGAGGCCGCGCCAAACCCGGCCCATACCGCCCTGGCCGATGCGTTCGACCAGCTGGTACCGGCCGGCGATGAGTTCGGGGTTCTGCTCGGTCACGCGCACACTCTAGTAGTGCTTTGTTAGGTGGTGTCGTAGGGCTGCCAGGGGATGGTTTGCTGGCAGGTGGGGCAGGTGCCGGTCCAGGTGGCGATGAGGTGTTG
>NZ_JBHWJJ010000280.1:0-2624 GCF_042732005.1 Streptomyces sp. NPDC059851
AGAAGCAGGGCGCCGGCGCCCGTAAGGCCCGCAAGGGCCCGCACGGCGGCAAGGCCGACGAAGGCGTACCGGTGGAGAGCACCACGCGCAGTGGCGAGGACCTGGCCCGCGGCGGCCAGAAGGGCCACCACGACCTGGGATCCCGGGGACGCTCGCAGCGCCCCAGCGGCGGCAAGGACACCTCCGCGTTCACCGGCGTCGAGAAGGAAGAGGACTCCAAGCGGCTCCGCCCCGGTTGACCGGTGCCGTCGCCCGGACCGTCGGCTCTGCCGCGCGGCGCGCCGGGCCCGACGGGGGCGCCCGAGCAGCAGGCGCCCCCGCCGGCCGTACCCACCCGGTCTCCTGATCGGGATGGCGGCCCAGGTGGGCCGGGAGGGTGACGGGTTCCCGCGCCGGCGGCGTGCGAGGGGCCGGGCCGGTAGCGGCCGTGCCAGGCTGTACGGGTTTCCGCCAGACCGGTCGTCGGGGCGGAACGGTCCGCCACGATGACGACGAGGAGGAGCGGAACTGGTCGCCCGAGGTGTGCGAGGTGAGGGGCCGCAACAGGCTTCCCGGTCCCGGCGGGCCACGTCCGGCAGCCGAGGACGACGCCCCGCGTGCCCCGCCGTCCGTTCCCGGCGCCGACCCGTCGTGACACGTCGGAGCCGCCGCGCGCGCACCCTGGGGGGCCGCAACGTGCTGTTCCTGCTGTGTGCGCTGGCCGCACTCGCGGCGTGCGGGAGTTCCGCGCCCGCCGCCCGGCAGGGCGCGGCCGGCCGGGCGGGGCTTGCCTTTGCTCAGGCCCTGGCCGCCGGTGACCACCTGAGGGCCTGCGGGCTGCTGGCTCCCTCCACCCGCCGACAGCTGGAGCAGGACGAGCGGCAGGACTGCCCGCAGGCGCTCGCGGCCGAGCAGCTGCCCGTGGCCGGCGGCCTCCGCGACGTCCGGGCGTACGGCAGGCAGGCGATGGCCCGGATGACGGGCGACACCTTGTTCCTGTCGCAGTTCGCCGACGGGTGGAAGGTGGTGGCCGCGGGCTGCACACCGCAGCGGGACCGGCCCTACGAGTGCCTCGTCAAGGGGGCCTGACATGCGCGCCCTGTTCGTCACCACCCTGGCAGTGATCCTGGGTGGACTGGGCTACTTCATCACCATCGGGGTGCTGCGGCGATGACGGACGGCCGTCCGCGGGGGTGGGGCTTCTGGCGGGACAACAGCCTGACGCTGGCTTTCGGTGGCGCCTTCGTGCTGACGCTGGCCTGCCAGGCCGTCGCCGGCCACGCCGAGTTCAACGAGCAACTCACCGTGGACGGGCTGCAGCCCCTCGGCTTCGCCGACTACCTCACCTCCTCCGACTTCGCCGTGGACGTGACCGAGAACTGGCAATCGGAGTTCCTGCAGTTCTTCCTCTACGTCTTCGGCACCGTCTGGCTCGTCCAGCGCGGCTCGCCGGAGTCGAAGGAGGTCCACAAGACGGGCCCGGAAAGCGAGGAGGTACAACGCATGGGCGACCACGCGCGGGCCGACTCCCCGCGCTGGGCGGGAACCGGCGGCTGGCGCCAGGCCCTGTACTCCCGTTCCCTGGGGATCGTGATGGGCGGCCTGTTCGTGCTGTCGTGGCTGGCGCAGTCCATCACCGGCACCGCCGCCTACAACGGCGAGCAGCTCCGCCGGCTCGAAGACCCCGTCACCTGGGCCGGGTACCTCGGCACCCCGGACTTCTGGAACCGTACGCTGCAGAACTGGCAGTCCGAGCTCCTCGCGGTCGCGGCGATGGTCGTGCTGTCCATCTACCTCCGCCAGCGCGGCTCACCGGAGTCCAAACCGGTCGGTGCCGCCCACACCACCACCGGCGTCGAGGGCTGACCGCCCGGCACGCCCCCGCCGCGCCGCAGGGACGGGGCCGCCGACGCGGGCTGCTGCACCAGCCGCGTTCTGGCGCTCCCCCTATCCCAACGGAGCGTTTTCGTTGTCCAGCAGATCGAGCAACGGCGCTCGGTGGAGGGCGGCGATCGGTTCGAGCAGGTCGGGGTGGCGCAGCAGGGGCGCGGCGCGGTGTTCGTGGTTGCCGGGGCGTACGAGGCGGGTGACTTCGCCGGCCAGGCTGCGGTCGACGACGTGGTGGGCGTCGAGGGCGAGGGCGAGGTCGGGGTCGGCCAGGAGGCAGGCGGCCCAGCTGACGACGGTCTCGTCCACCCACGTCCGCCAGGCGGTGTCGGCGTCGGCCTCGTCACCCCCACCGTCGTGCTCGGCGCCGGTCAGCCAGTCCAGTCGGGCGCTCCCGCCCGGGCCGAGCAGGTGCAGCAGCTGGGCGTCGAGCGCGGTCGGGTAGCGCAGGGCGGCGGCGAGGGTGACGGCCTGCCGGGCCTGGGCTTCGGCCAAGGCCCGGCTGAAGGCGCCCGGGGCGGGCGGGAAGGCGGTCAGCAGCCAGCGGGTGCCGGCGGCTATGACGGGTGAGAGATCGGCGGACACAGCGGTTTCCTCGGGGGGCGTGCTCGCCCGCCCGTGCCGGGTCCGCGAGCTGCGGCGCGAAGCTGCGCTGCTCCGCTCGTGGCCGACCAGTGTAGGCGCGGGCAGCCGGTGCGCGGCGTGACGCACGTCACCGTCCGCCCGGGGGCGGTGGGCCCGGCCCGGGCGTCCGGGCC
>NZ_JBHWJJ010000281.1:0-2529 GCF_042732005.1 Streptomyces sp. NPDC059851
GGGGCAGTCCGCCCTCGTTTTTTATGGGGTCCTTACAGTGCATCCGTATTCGGCGTATTCGGGGTGTTGGGGGTGTTGGGCGTATTCGGAGTCGTGGACGAGTTCGGGGTGTTCGGCGTATTGGGCGTGTTCGGTGTGTTGGGCGTGTTCGGGGTGCCGAGGGTGTTCGGGGTGTTCGGCGTGTTGGGCGTGTTCGGAGTGTTGGGGGTGTTCCCGCCGCCCGGAGTGTTCGGGGTGTTCGGCGTGTTCGGAGTGTTGGGCGTACCCGCGTCGTCCGTGGCGTAAGGGACGTACGGGGCGTACGGCGCGTACGGGGCGTATGGGATGTAGTGCGTGGTCGAGGCAATGCTTCCCGCCGCCTTGACCTGCCGCTTCGTGTGGGTCGTCGCCTGCGGGAGCTGCGCCGCCTTCGGCAGTGCGATCCGCGGGAGCTGTGGCAGTTGCGGGAGCCGTGGTAGCTGGGGGAGCTGGGGCAGCTGGGCGACCCTCGGCGCGGCCGGCGTCGGCGGCGTGCCGCCTGTAGCGGCTGCGTAGGCGCTTCCCGCGCCCAGGGCGGCCAGACTTCCCGCCGCCACTGCGGCCATCACGACTTGCTGGAGCTTGAGCATGAATACTTACCCTTCGTGCATCGCTTCGCGCACATCCGACTACCCAGTGCAAGTAGACGATCGCCCAAAGTACACAGGACAACAGATCGGCTTCTGTCGGTGGGAACGCGTCGTCGCTCCATCACCCGTTCGTCCCGCCGAGACGCACCGGGCCGGGCGTAAGCGCATGCGGGAGCGGCCCTTCGATGACGTGACCCCACTCCAGTCGAACCGGGGAGCGGGAACTGGGCCGGACCGCGGACCGCAAGCCATGCGCAGCAGGCGCCGCGCATGCCAACGGTGAAGGCGTACCAGAGGAACCGGTCCTCCGGCCCGAGGTCGCGGTGCAGGACCCCAGACCGTGGGCCCGCTGGCGCTCCAGTCGATGAGCACGGCTTCGTAGGGGGTGATGTCGCAGGGGTCTGTCGCGCCTGACCGGCGGTGACGGGGTGGTGCGCGGGGAGCACGGTCGGACCATTCGTCGGCGACGCCTGCCGATGCAGCCGTCGGGTGCCGCAATCAACCGCCTGCCGCATTCGACCGCCGGGATGATGCGACCGGTGAGGTGCGTGTGAGCTGTGTAGGAGGAGTCCCCAGCATCGGCGAACGTGATTCCGGCGCAGTCCAGGACCGTCTTGTGGATGGTGCGTCGTGCGATCGCTCCCGAGGTGCAGGCGATCTCCTGAGCGGCGGTGGGCCGCATGGCGCCGTCACGGGGCGACGGGAATGCCCTGTGGAGGGGGTGGGGCCATGGAGGCGGGTGGTCCGGGCGGGGCTGCTGCCTCCGGGTTGCACTGCGACGGGGCAGCAGGAGAACGACTCGCGCCCTCGGGCGGAGACGAGGCGGCTTCCCGCATTCGACCGCGGGGCGTATACCGGTTCGTTCGCCAGGGTCGGCCGGCTGCCCCAGGACAACCACCGGCGCAGGACGTGGAGCAGCCGGGAGCGACTTCGACGACACGAGCACTACGGACCGGAGCCGACCGCAGGCTGTGGCAGAAACGGCTCGGGAGAAGGCGGGAGGAGGAGCCGCCCTGGTGGAGGAGAAGCTTCGCGGGTCACGGCACTGGCGGTGAGCAAGTGAGCGCGGTGGTGGGCGAATCGAAGGACCAGGCGCGTGACCTCGTGGGGAGCTACGCGATCAGGGTCGAGGCCGGGCGGAGACGCAGACCCGACACGTCACGGAGAAGGTGCGCCGTCTGGCGGGCGGGCTCCACGACATGGTCGAGGCCGGCACGTCCGACTGTGGCTGCGTGCTGGGCGCCGAGGTTGGTCGACGGCGGTCACCGGGTCGCCGGCGGGTTGGAGAGCCGCGGTCCCGATGGGTTGGACTCGGACCTGCGGACTTCGCCCGGCGGCGGCCGGGTTGCCCAGCCGGTGTCCCGCGCGCACGCCGGACGTGTGGAAGCCCGCCGGCGTTCGAGCGCGCTGAGAGGGGTAGGAGCGCGGCAGGTGGCCGCCGGTCTCACCGGAACAAGACGCCGGTCTCATCGGAACAAGAGCAGCCGCTCAAGGGCGTCCAGCAGCAGAGGGTCGGCTCCCCGGAATACGAGGAGGCATGGTTGACCGCCCAGGAAGCCGGCCACGAGGCCACGCTGGCACTGATCGACAAGCAGATCGACCAGGGGGTGACGGCCATCGCCGCGAACCACGTCCGAGCCTCCGGTGGCGTGGGCACCCTCGGAGTGCCCGCGCTCTCCCTGAGTCGCCCGGGAACCTGAGCCCGCCCGGCCTCGCACTGCCGGGGCCGTCACCCGGAGCGGCCGGGGCGGCTTCCGTCCCGCTCGGTCCGGCTCGGTCGGCAGGGGGACTTGTGATGGGCGGGTTCAAGCCACGCTTCCGTCACCTGATCGGCTCAGCAGGACCTAGTAGTGCTTTGTTAGCTGGTCTTGTCACGGTTGGTGTTCGGTAGTTCGCTGCTTGTATGAGGGCGGGTGAGCTT
>NZ_JBHWJJ010000282.1:0-2489 GCF_042732005.1 Streptomyces sp. NPDC059851
ACACTTCAGATCCTCCTGGCCACCTGGGCCGGCGCCTGCCCCACCTGTCACCGCGACATACCCACCCGCGAACCAACCTGACCAAGCACTACTAGAAGGCTGCTGAAAATCTGCTGTTCTGGCCCCGGCTTGGTGGAGTCGGGGCCAGTCTGTTGTCATGCAGGGGGAATGGGCCGGGGAGACGGTCGGGCCGGATGTGTGGGAGACGTGCCGGGAGTTGATCCCGGCCGGGAGTGTGTTCGCCTTCCTGGCCGAGCACCGCGAGGTGCTGTTCCCGCCAGGGATGTTCGCGGACATGTATCCCTCGTCCAACGGCCGTCCGAGCCTGCCACCACAGGTCCTGGCCGCGACGGTGGTGCTGCAGAGCCTGCACGGGCTGTCGGACTTCGAGGTCGTTCAGGAGCTGCGGTGTGACCTGCGGTGGAAGGCCGCCTGCGGGCTCGGCCTGCACGACACCGCGTTCGACCCGTCGCTGCTGACGTACTTCAGGCGCCGTCTGCGTACCTCGGCCGATCCGATGCGGGTCTTCACCACGGTCAAGAACGTCGTGGCCGCGACTGGTGTGCTCAAGGGCAGGCATCGGCGGGCGTTGGACTCGACCGTGCTCGATGACGCGGTGGCCCCAGGACACCGTCACGCAGATCATCTCCGCGATCCGGCGGGTGATCCGTGAGGTTCCCGGTGCCGCGGAGGTGGTCGCGGAGCACTGCCGGGCGCACGACTACAGCGATCCGGGCAAGCCGAAGATCGCCTGGGATGACGAGACGGCCCGTGCCGCGCTGGTGGACGCGCTGGTCACCGATGCCTTCAACCTGCTCGGACACCTGCCCGAACAAGAATTGGGCGAGAAGGCGGCAAACGCGGTCGGTCTGCTGGCCCTGGTCGCCGGACAGGACGTGGAGCCGGCCGAGGACTCCGACGGCCGCGACGGCCGCTGGCGCATCGCGAAGCGCACAGCACCCGACCGGACGGTCTCCACCGTCGACCCCGACGCCCGGCACATCCACAAGAACCGCACCCGCCACCAGGACGGCTTCAAAGGGCACGTGTCCTTCGAACCTGAAACCGGGCTGTTCACCGCTGTCGCCCTCACCGGCGGTTACGGCCCCGGCAACCACGAGGCCGCCGTCGCCGCCGGCCTGCTGGCCGACGAAGAAGAGGGCACGGAGTTAACCGTGCTCGGCGACTCCGCCTACGGCACCGGCGAACTGCGCGAGCACCTTCAGGACCAGGGCCACACCCTGGTGATCAAACCGCCGCCGATCCGGACGGCCGTCCCCGGCGGCTTCACCATCGACGACTTCCACCTTGACCTGGCCGCCGGCACCGCGACCTGCCCGGCCGGACACGCCACCAACCTCGGGCAGGTCAAAGCAGACGGCGCCCGCACCGCCCAGTTCAAGCGTCTGTGCACCGGCTGTCCCCTGCGGGAACGCTGCACCACCTCCAAGACCGGACGCACCGTGAACGTCCACCCCCAGCACGAACTGCTGGCCGCCGCCCGAGCGCAGGCCGTCACCGACGTGGCCTGGCAGGACGAGTACCGCCAATGGCGGCCACCAGTCGAACGTGCCATCGCCTGGCTCGTCGCCAAGGGCAACCGCCGAGTCCCGCACCGAGGCGTCATCGCCAACAACATCTGGCTCCACCACCGCGCCGCCGCCCTCAACCTCCGCCGACTGATCAACCTCGGACTCACCCGAACCAGCACCACCTGGCGCCTCGCCCCGGCCACCGCATAGCGAAAGGGGCCACCCGGCCTCCGGCCGGACAGCCCCCTCAACAAGATTTTCAGCAGCCTTCTAGGCCGGTTCACAGCCGGTACTGGTGGCGGAGGGTCGCACCGTCATGGGGACGGTGGGGTGATGCGGAGGGTGTGGCTGACGGTGGTCTGGTCGATCTCCGTGGTGCGCACCGTGACCTTTGCGGTCCACTCCCCCGGCAGGGGCAGCCGCAGGTCGTAGGCGGCCCAGTGCCCCCGCTGGTTCTTGAGCCTGGCGTCGATCGGGCCGATGTCCAGGGCCTCCTGGGTGAGCGTCAGGCGGAGTTCGGGAACGGTGGCGAAACCGCCGTCCGCCGAATACACGACGGCCTCGACCGTGTTCGCGCCGACACGCCCGGGCGCCAGCGTGATCTGGACCGTGCCCTGCCGGCCGGCCGTCCCCATGTCGAAGGGGATCGTGAGCACCTTCGCCTGCGGCGCCTGTGCCGCGGCGGTTGCCAGGGCCCGCTCTCCCTCGGCGCGACCCGGCTCCGTACCGGTGAGCAGGGTCGTGACCGCCAGGACCACGGCGCTGATTGCGGCTTCTACGGCCACCGTGCGGCGCAGCCTGCGCTGGTATCCGTCGGCCCCGGGGACGGGCGGCTCCGTGCCGGCGGCTCCCTCCTCCCCGCCGGCGACGGCCCGCTCGGGCTCGGGCACCGCCGCCGTCTGTACGGCCGCGGCCCGCTCGGGCTCGGGCACCGCCGCCGTCTGTACGGCCGCGGCC
>NZ_JBHWJJ010000283.1:0-2506 GCF_042732005.1 Streptomyces sp. NPDC059851
CGCACGACCTCCTCTGACCGGCCCCAGCGCCGTTCACGGGCGGCGCGCCCCGCTCCTGCCAGACTGACGACCGGTTCCGGTGCGGGTCCTCGGCCGGATCACGGACGCACCGATGAGTTCCAGCGCCCGGGACGGTCTCCTGCATGTTGCCGAGAAGCCCGAGGAGGAGCGCATGGCCCAGCTGCTGAGAGTTCAGAACTTCAACGTGTCGAGCGACGGGATCGGAGCCGGGGAGGACCAGAGCCTCGAACGCCCCTTCGGGCACGTCGACCCGGGCAGGTTGTTCGCCTGGGCCGGCGCCACGGCGAGCTGGCCCAGGCGCACCGAGCCCGGCGGCAGCAGGGGTCTGGACGACTACTTCACCCGCGACTTCGCCAACAACATCGGCGCCGAAATCATGGGCCGCAACAAGTTCGGGCCGCAGCGCGGCCCCTGGCAGGACCACGAGTGGCGCGGCTGGTGGGGGGACGAGCCGCCGTTCCACACGCCGGTGTTCGTGCTGACCCACCACGAGCGGCCGTCGTTCACCCTCTCCGACACCACCTTCCACTTCGTCTCCGGCGAACCGGCCGCCGTCCTCGCCATGGCACGGGAGGCCGCACAGGGCAAGGACGTCCGGCTGGGAGGCGGAGTGACCACCATCCGCGAGTTCCTCGACGCCGACCTCGTCGACACCCTCCACGTGGCGGTCTCGCCCGTGGAACTCGGCTCCGGGCTGCGCCTGTGGGACTCGCCCGAGGAGCTCCTCGACCGCTTCCACTGGGAGACCGTCCCCAGCCCGAGCGGCGTGACGCACCACCTCTTCTGGCGCAGGTGACACCGCCCGGATCCTGACGTCGTTCCGGTTCGGCCGACGACTTCTGCACGTTGGTCAGGCGCGGTGGTCGTCCGCCGCGGAGCCGCCCGGCCAGTGCGGCCGGGCGGCTTCGCGTACGTCGGCGCGTGCCGGGTCAGACGAGGTGGCTCATGCCGCCCCAGCCCTGGCCGACCTTCACGCCCGCCTTGAGGCTGTTGCTCATGCTGGCGTAGTGGTGCAGGTCGCCGGTGGAGGCGATGGTGGCGACCACGTCGGCGCGGCCGTCGCTGTCGATGTCGGCCAGGGTGATCTTGTCGATGCCGGACCAGTTCTGGCCGATCCGGATGGCCGGGGCGACTCCGGTGCTGGTGCCGACGTAGAGGTTCAGGTCCGCGGTGGAGTTGACCACGGCGACCAGGTCGGCGCGGCCGTCGCCGTTGAAGTCACCGGCGGCGAGCTTGGACATGCCGGACCAGCCCTGCCCGATCTGCTTCGTGTACGTCACGTCCGTGCCCGTGCCCGAGTAAAGGCGCAGGCTGGCGTCGTCCTTGCGGACCGCCACGATGTCGGCCTTGCCGTCGCCCGTGAAGTCACCGGCCACGAAGTCGGACATGGCGTTCCAGCCGGTGCCGATCTTCGTGGTGGACTTGAAGCCGCCACCGCCGTTGCCCAGGTAGAGGTACAGGTCGCCGGTCGAGGCGTCGCGGGCGACGAGGTCGCCGTCGCCGTCGTTGTTGAAGTCGGCCGCCTTGACCTTGTCCATGCCGCCCCAGCCGGGGCCGACCTCGTGCGAGGCGAATTGGCCCGCGCCGTTGCCGGCGTACATGCGCAGCTTGTCGTCGCTCTGGGTGATGCCGAGCAGGTCGTCGTTGCCGTCGCTGGTGAAGTCGTGGTCACGCTGGACGGCCGGCTGCGTCGGGTACGGGTCCCGGTCGTCGGAGCCGAGGCCGGCGGTCGGGCCGCAGGTGGGCCAGGCGCCCTCACCCTGACCGGCGAGGACCTTCTCGCCGATGAGTATCTGCTCCGTCTTGGAGGCCTGGTGGGGGTACGAGGCGTACGCGCCGCCGCCGTAGGCGTCCCAGGTGGACTTCGAGAACTGCAGTCCGCCGTAGTAGCCGTTGCCGGTGTTAATGGACCAGTTGCCGCTGCTCTCGCACTCGGCGACCTTGTCCCAGGTGGCGACGGAAGCGGCGGAGGCGGGGGTCGCGGCGGCGAGGGGGACCAGGGCGCTGAGGGCGGAGGCGGCGAGGAGCGTCAGGGCGGAACGGCGCAGGGCGTGCTGTGACATGGCGGGGCGGACCTTCATCTCGTACGGCGCGGAAGCGGGGAAGGGGCGGGAGGGCAGAGCAGTGGTGGGGGAGGCGGGGGTCGGGGGCCCGTTCCCGAAGGACGGGCCCCCGGGCCCCGGCCGGATGCCGGTCAGATGAGGTGGCTCATGCCGCCCCAGCCCTGGCCGACCTTCACGCCCGCCTTGAGGCTGTTGCTCTGGCTCTTGTAGAGGTACAGGTCACCGGTGCTCGCGACGGTGCCGACCACGTCGGCGCGGCCGTCGCTGTCGATGTCGGCCAGGGTGATCTTGTCGATGCCGGACCAGTTCTGGCCGATCTGGATGGCGGGGGCGACTCCGGTGCTGGTGCCGACGTAGAGGTTCAGGTCCGCGGTGGAGTTGACCACGGCGACCAGGTCGGCGCGGCCGTCGCCGTTGAAGTC
>NZ_JBHWJJ010000284.1:0-2302 GCF_042732005.1 Streptomyces sp. NPDC059851
CTGCGGGGCGGCGGCCTCTTCGGCGTCGTCCAGGACCGTCGGCGGCTGTCGGCGGCCTTCAGCGGCCTTCAGTGGCCTTCAGCGGCCTTCAGCGGCCTTCAGCGGCCTTCAGCGGCCGTCCAACGGACCCGCTCGGCCGTCAGGGGGCCGGTCCAAGGCCGCCAGGGGCTTCGCGGCCCTCAACGGCGGTCGTGGGCCCCCGGCAGTGGGAGCTCGAACCAGACCACCTTGCCGCTGCTCAGCCGGGTCGCACCCCACCGCCGGGCCATCCGGTTGACCAGGAACAGGCCGCGCCCGCCCTCGTCGGTCTCGCGGGCCCGGCGCTGCCGCGGCAGCTGCGGGGAGTCGTCGCCGACCTCGCAGCGCAGCACGTCCGTCCGCAGCAGGCGCAGGGTGACCGGCCGCTCGGCGTACCGGACCGCGTTGGTGACGACCTCGCTGACCAGCAGCTCCACCGAGTCCTCCAGCTCCTCCAGGCCCCAACGGCCCAGCGCCCGGCGGGCGAACCGGCGGGCCCGCCCAGGAGCGGTCTCCTCCGGGTCGAGGAACCAGTACGCCACGTCACTGGGCGCGATCCCGTCGAAGCGGGCCGCGAGCAGCGCGATGTCATCGTCCCGGTCGCCGGGGCCCAGCATGTCGAGGACGTCGTCGCAGAGGGCCTCCAGCGGCGGCGGATGGTCCAGGCCGGTCAGCTGGGCGGTGGTGGCCAGGCGCTCGCGGAGCTGCTCGATGCCGGTCCACACGTCCCGCAGCCGGGACTCCACCAGCCCGTCGGTGTAGAGCAGCAGCGTGGCACCGGCCGGGGCGTCCAGCTCCACGGCCTCGAAGTCGACGCCGCCGACGCCGATGGGCGCGCCCGGGGGCACCCGGAGCACCTCGGCGCGGCCGCCCAGGTGCAGCAGCACCGGCGGCGGGTGGCCGGCGTTGGCGATGGTGATCCGGTGGGACACCGGGTCGTACACGGCGTACATGCAGGTCGCCATGCGGTCGGAGCCCAGCCGCTGCGCCTGCTCGTCCAGGTGGTGGAGCACCTCGGCGGGCGGCAGGTCCAGCTGGGCCAGGGTCTGCGCGGTGGTCCGCAACTGGCCCATGATCGCGGCGGAGGTCATGGAGTGCCCCATGACGTCGCCGACGACGAGGGCGACCCTGCTGCCGGGCAGGGGTATGGCGTCGTACCAGTCCCCGCCCACCCGGGCCGTCTCGGCCGCCGGCAGGTAGCGGGACGCCAGCCTGACCCCGGTCGGCTGGGGGAGGCTGTGCGGGAGCATGGTGCGCTGCAGCTCGTCGGCGATGTACGCCTCACGGCCGTACAGGACGGCCTTGTCGATGCCGAGTGCGGTGTGCGTGGCCAACTGGGCGGCGACCAGCAGGTCGTTCTGCTCGAACGCCGGCCGCTCGGGGCTGCGCAGGAACACCGCGGCACCGATCACCCGCCGGCGACCCCGCAGCGGTGCGAGGACGGCCCTCCGACCGCGCGGTACGGGGTGCTCCGCGCCCAGTAGCTCCGGCAGCGCCTCCTGCGCGCCCTCGGAGGACGCGAAGACGGGCCGTACGCCGCGCAGCACCTCGGCGAGCGCCCCGCCGGGCAGGATCTCGCACAGCTCGGCTGCGGGCAGGTCGCCCTGCGGGCCGACCATCGGCAACTGGCTGAAGTCGAGCTCCCCGGCGCCCCCCGCGGCACCGGCGCCCTCGGCTCCGGTCAGGTCGTCGATCGGCCGGAGCCGGTCGGTGCGGCGCAGCCTTAAAACGACCGGGCCGACGGGGCGTTCGTCGCCCACCGGGAGGGGATCGCGCAGGTACACGAGGATGGCGTCGGAGAACGTCGGCACGGTGGCCCGGCAGAGCCCGAGCACGATCTCGTCGAGGTCGATGCCGCGGGCGATGCGGCGGGTGGCGGCGCCGACGAACCGCAGCCGGTCGCCCTCGCGGCGCGCGAGGGCCCCTTCCACGCTCCCCGGGGAGGCCACCGCGCCGGCCGCTGCCGCCGCCCCCGCCTCCGCCTCCGCCGCCGTCATGTCGTGGTCGTCGGCCGTGTCGGCCTGCGGGGCGCCGTCCGGGTCGGCGGGGTCGACCGGGTCGACCAGGTCGACGGGGTCGAGCCCGGCGTCCGGGGAACCGGCTGCGAAGGCTTCGGCGGTGGTGCCCGTGCTGGCCGCGGCGTCCGTGGCGCCGCCGTCCGCTGCGCGGCGGCGTACCGCATCCGGTATGGCGTCACCAGCCGGTGCCCCCGCTGCCATTGGGGCGGCTGCTGCTGCCCGTCCGGCCGCCTGGCCCGCGTCGGGCTCGGGGCGGGCCGCTGCGG
>NZ_JBHWJJ010000285.1:0-2250 GCF_042732005.1 Streptomyces sp. NPDC059851
CTGGCGATGCAGCACGGGGTGCTGCCGCAGACCCTGCACGTGGACGCCCCGACCCCGCACGTGGACTGGTCGGCCGGCGACGTGGAACTGCTGACCGAGCAGCGGGCGTGGCCGCCGAGCGACCGCCCGCGTCGCGCCGGTGTCTCCTCGTTCGGTCTGAGCGGCACCAACGCCCACACGATCATCGAGGAAGCGCCGATCGAGACCGGGGACGACACGGAGCCCGAGCCCCGGGCCGCCGACACCGCGCCCGTCCTGCCGTTCGTCGTCACGGGCAAGAACGCGGCCGCGCTGCGCGCCCAGGCGGAGCAGCTCGTGACGTGGCTGACCGAGAGCCTGCACGTCGCCACCGCCGACACCGCGTACTCCCTCTCCGCCGGACGCCCTGTGTTCGAGTCGCGTGCTGTCCTGGTCGCCGGCCCGGCGGACCGTGCGGCGGTCGTGGATGGTCTGCGCGGCCTCGCCGCCGGTGAGCAGGTCCCCGGCTTGGTGCAGGGCAATGTGTCGGAAGGCGGGCTGGCGTTCCTGTTCACGGGGCAGGGCAGCCAGCGCCTCGGCACGGGCCGTGGGCTGTACGACGTCTACCCGGCGTTCGCGGACGCGCTGGACGAGGTGTGCGCGCGGTTCGATGCCCAGCTCGCGCTTCCGCTGAAGGAGGTGTTGTTCGGGTCGGATGCGGGCCTGTTGGACCGGACGGAGTACACGCAGCCGGCGCTGTTCGCGGTCGAGGTGGCGTTGTTCAGGCTCGTGGAGTCGTGGGGTGTGCGGCCGGACTTCGTGTCCGGTCACTCGATCGGTGAGATCGCCGCCGCGCACGTCGCCGGGGTGCTGTCCCTGGATGACGCGTGTGCGCTGGTCGCGGCCCGTGGCCGGCTGATGCAGGCACTTCCGGCCGGTGGTGTGATGATCGCCCTGGAGGCTTCGGAGGACGAGGTCCTGCCGCTGCTCACCGACAGCGTGAGCATTGCCGCGGTCAACGGGCCGCAGTCGGTCGTGGTCGCGGGTGACGAGGACGCGGCCGTTGCGGTCGCGGAGGCCTTCGCCGGGCAGGGCCGCAAGACCAAGCGGTTGACGGTCAGCCACGCGTTCCACTCGCCGCACATGGACGGCATGCTGGACGACTTCCGTCAGGTGGTGGCGGGGCTGTCCTTCGCCGCCCCCGTGATCCCGGTCGTGTCGAACCTGACCGGTGCCGTCGTCACCGACGAGATGGGCTCGGCGGAGTTCTGGGTGCGGCACGTCCGCGAGGCCGTGCGGTTCTTGGACGGCGTCCGTGCCCTGGAAGCCGCCGGTGTGACGACCTTCGTGGAGCTGGGCCCGGACGGTGTGCTGTCCGCGCTCGCGCAGGACTGCCTGACGGGCTCGGCCGACGTCGCCTTCGTACCGGTCCTGCGCGCGGGGCGGGTAGAGGCGGAGACCGCCGTTACCGCTGTGGCCCAGGTGTTCGTACGGGGCGTGGCGGTGGACTGGTCCGCCTTCCGCACCGGCACCGGCACCGGCACGGGCACGCAGCGGGTCGCGCTGCCGACGTACGCCTTCCAGCGACAGCGGTTCTGGCCCGAGACGGCCTCGCAGGGCGGCGGCACCGCCCCCGCCCGGACCTCCGACGCGGTCGACGGACGGTTCTGGGACGCGGTCGAGAGCGGCGATCTGGGCGCCCTGCTGTCCGAGCTGGACGTGGCCGAGGGGGCGAGCTTCGGCGAGTTCGTACCCGCCCTGTCGGCCTGGCGCCGGCAGAACCAGGAGCAGGCACAGGTCGACGGCTGGCGCTACCGAGTGCAGTGGAAGCCGCTGACGGCCTCCGCCGCGTCATCCGAGCTGCCGGGTGGCGAGTGGATAGCCGTCGTCCCCGCGGCCTGCGGTGACGACGCCCTGGTCGACGCCGTGGTGGGTGCGCTGGCCGGGCGGGGCGCCGAGGTGCGTCGGGTCGTGGTCGGGGCGGGTGTGGACCGGGCCGTTCTGGCCGGTCTGCTGGCGGAGGCCGGGTCGGTGGCCGGGTCGGTGGCCGGTGTGGTGTCGCTGCTCGCGCTGGGTGGGGCCGCCGGTGTGGTGGACACGGCCGTGCTCGTCCAGGCGTTGGGTGATGCCGGGATCGAGGCGCCGCTGTGGTGTGTGACCCGGGGTGCGGTGAGTGTGGGTCGTTCGGACCGTCTCGTTTCGGCGGTTCAGGCGCAGGTGTGGGGTCTGGGTCGGGTGGCTGCGCTTGAGGTCCCGGAGCGTTGGGGTGGCCTGGTGGACCTGCCGGAGGTG
>NZ_JBHWJJ010000286.1:0-2200 GCF_042732005.1 Streptomyces sp. NPDC059851
GCCACGAGATCGCCTGCTGGGACGGCACCCTCACCATTGTCTGCCGGGACCTCCAGGCGACCTGGACCGAGGCCGACTGCTCAAGCAAGTCGTAGGCGCGACAGCTCGTGGGGATTGTCGAGCGGCTGGTGCCGGATGAGCTGTGGGAACTGTTCCAGAGAGTGGTGCCGGAAGCGCCATCGCGGCCTCAGGGCGGCGGTCGGCGCCGGCATGGCGACCGGGAAGTGCTGGCGGCGATCGTGTTCGTGGCCACGCCGGGCTGCACGTGGCAGCAACTGCCGACAGCGTCCTTCGGGCTGTCAGGGGCGACGGCCCACCGGCGGTTCAGCGAATGGTCGAAGGCCAGGGTGTGGGCCAAGCTTCACCGCGTGGCGCTCGACGAGCTCGGTGCCCGCGGCGAGCTGGACTGGTCCCGCTGCGCGCTCGACTCGGTGAACCTGCGGGCCCTGAAAAGGGGGGACCCTGACAGGTCCGAATCCTGTCGACCGGGGCAAGTTCGGATCGAAGATCCACTTGATCACGGAGCGGACCGGTCTACCCCTCTCCGTCGGAATCTCGGGCGCGAACCTGCACCACAGCAAGGCCCACGAACCCCTCGCCCGCGGAATACCGCCCATCCGCACCCGCCACGGGCACCGACGACGCAAGCCCGCCAAGCTCCGCGCCGACAAGGGCTACGACTACGCCCACTTGCGGAAATGGTTACGCGAACGCGGCATCACACACCACATCGCCCGCAGGGGCATCAAGTCCTCACAGCGACTGGGCCGCCATCGCTGGACCATCGAACGCACCACGGCCTGGCTCGCAGGCTGCCGCCGACTCCACCGCCGCTACGAACGCAAGGCCGAACACTTCCTCGCCTTCACCAGCATCGCCTGCACCCTCATCTGCTACCGCAGAATCGCCAAGTGAGATGACTTCCTACTCCGGCGGCACCTCCACCGGCATGGCATATGGCTTCCCCTGCACGGCCGTCTACTGGTTCGTCCCGACCTGCTCCCCCAGGTCCCCGAAGCTGCGCGGACCGAACCGCTCATGGGCCTGTGCGAGCTGGCGTCCGCCGCCCCTAGCAGTCCCGAATTGCTGCGCCTGCTCGTGCGGCTGGCGGGGCGCCGCGGACTACCCGTTCGACTGGACGGCGCTGCCCCGGAGACCCCCGCCCCTTGTACGAGGTGGAGGTCGACCTGTGCCGCCCGATCGCCGACTGCGAAGCACACCTGACTGTGGTTCGCGATGTCGCCCGCGGCGGCTTCTTCCCGGTCCAGACCCCGGTGATCAGGGACGTCCTGGTCGAGTTGGAGGGCGTCGTTCGCTGGGGCGGCGACGACAACAAGCCCGACGAGTCGCTCTTCCACCTCGACGTTCCACCCGGCGACGCGCGCCCCACCGCAGTGGCAGCCAAGCTCTACGGCTGGCAGGAGGACCCGGCCCGAGGAGCGGGCACCCACGTCGATGTACAGGACCCACGACGCCGGAAGGCCGCCGACGACCTCCACCATCGCCAGGTGGGGAAGAGCCGCTGACCACCCCACTGGCTACCGCTCAGCCAGGTTCTGTCCCTTTTGTCAGCGTCGTGCCCAGATGGGATGCGGCGAGCTGGAGTGCGGCTTGTAGGCGATGGCGAATCCGTCGGTTCGTGTGGTCAGGCCGCGCCACTGGTTGAGGCGGTTGACCTAGCGTTCGACGGTGTTCCGCTGCTTGCGGATCTACGCGTTGAAGCCGGCGGGCGGCCGCCTCGGCGGGATCGCCGCAGGCGGTGGCTGACCTGGCCGGACGGCTGCGGAATGACTGCGTGGATCCCGCGTCGCCGCAGGTGGGACCGGATGCCGCGGGGGAGTATGCCCGGTCCGTGAGCAGGGCCAACGGCCGAGTACTCGGCCTGCCCGGGCCGCCTCGCGGCACTGGTCGCGGCGGCACCGGGGCGAGCCGTAGGTCGCGACGTCGCCTACCCGGCCGGGTGGCTGGTTGCGGATCAGCGCGTCCGCTGGTCCCGGGACAGCCGGGCGGGGTCGGCCTCGGTCACGGCCGTCCTGTGGTCCAGTTCCCAGCCCTTTCCGAACGCTGCGGCGACGGAGTCTGCGCCCAGCGCGGCCCGCGCTGCGGGTGAGGTCGCGGACCTGCGGGTTGGTGCGGTCGTGCGTGCCGGGTAGGCGAGAGGCTGCGCCGATCCGGACAGCGGCTTGGTGATGCAGTTGGA
>NZ_JBHWJJ010000287.1:0-2191 GCF_042732005.1 Streptomyces sp. NPDC059851
CGGTACGACAAACTCGCCGTCCGCTACGAAGCGACCGTGCTGGTCGCAGCCATCAACGAATGGCTATGACCAGCACTTTCACAACAGGCCCTAGCCCGCAGCCCGGAGCCCGGAGCCGCCGGTCGGCGCCGCATGGTCCGAAGCCCGGGCTGTGTCCGCCGGCCCGGGGGGTCCGCGGACATCCCGCTCCACGTCTGGAAGGGTCTTGGCCCGGACCCCAGGAATCCGGGCAGGGCGTCACCTCTCCCGTGCGGCCGGGCCCGGACGGACGTGCACGGTCACGGTGTGCAGTCCGGTCGCCCCGTCCGGAACGGTCGGAGTGCTCCGCTCCGTCTGCACCGCGCCCGTCCCGTCGGTGGCCCGGACCTGGAGCGTGTGCCGCCCCGGCGTCGCCTCCCACGGCCAGGTCCACAGCCGCCAGGTGTCGACGCCGTCCGCGTCGGCGAGCCGGGCCTCCTGCCAAGGGCCCCCGTCCACGCGCAACTCCACCCGGGCGATCCCCCGGTGCTGCGCCCAGGCCACCCCGGCCACCGCCACCCTCCCCGCCGGGGGTGCGGAGCCGGCCCGCGGTGTGTCGATGCGGGACTGCGTCTTCACCGGCGCCTGCTGGGCCCAGGACCGGCGCACCCAGTACGCGTCGTAGGCGGCGAACGTGGTCAGCCGCAGCTCGCGCAGCCACTTGCACGCCGAGACGTACCCGTACAGGCCCGGTACGACCATCCGTACGGGGAACCCGTGCGCGAACGGCAGCGGTTCGCCGTTCATCCCGACGGCCAACAGCGCCTCCCGGCCGTCCATGACGGTCTCGACGGGCGTACCGATGGTCATCCCGTCGACCGACCGGGCCACCAGCTGGTCGGCCGGACCTCCCCGCGAGGGCGGCCGTACGCCCGCCTCGCGCAGCAGGTCGGCCAGGCGCACGCCGAGCCAGCGGGCGTTGCCCGCGTACGGGCCGCCGACCGGGTTCGACACGCAGGTGAGGGTGATGTCGTGCTCCACCAGAGGGCGGGACAGCAGTGCCGGCAGGTCCAGTTCGAGGGGGCGGGTGACGCCCTCGCCGTGGATGCGCAGCCGCCAGCTACCGGCGTCCACCCGCGGGACCACCAGGGCGGTGTCCACCCGGTAGAAGTCCCGGTTCGGCGTGAGGAACGGGGAGATCCCGGGAACCGGCAGGCTCGCGCCGGGCGGAACGGGCGGGGCGGGCACGTCCGGCGGGGGCAGGGCGAACCCGGCCCGGGAGGCGGTCGCCCCGGCCGAGCCGTGGGCCCCCAGCCGCCGCCCCGCGTAGCCGATCCCGGCCGCCGCGGCGAGCGTGGCGGCGACGAGCCTGCCGAAGCCGCGGCGGTCCATCGCCCAGGCGCCGCCCGGTGGTGCTCCCGCCGGGCGGGGCGTGCGCAGTGCGCGGACCAGCAGGTACAGCACCGCGGCGGTGGTGAGGGTGCCGACCGCCGACGGCAGTGCGTCCCGCCAGGTCGCCTGGGGGCGGCTGACCGCGGCCAGCGCCCCGAGCAGGCCGACCGCGCCGACCACGGCCGTCCCGGCGGGGAGGCGGTGTACGGCGAGGATGCCGGCCGCGGCGGCGAGGAGGACGAGTACGGCGATGATGCCGAGGGTCAGGACCAGCTTGTCGGCGGTCCCGAACCGGGCCACCGCCCATTCCCTGAGCCCGACCGGGGTCCGGTCGACCACGGCTCCGCCGACCGCGGTGACGGGCGCGGCGTCTGGCCGGACCCATGCGGCGGTCAGCTGGGCCACGGCCAGGCCTGCGCAGGCCGCGGTCAGGCCGCAGGCCGTGCCGCTGGTGAGGGGGCGGCGCCGGCTGCTGCGCGGGCGGCCCGGCTCTGCCTTCTCCGTGGTCATGCGCACCCGCCGTCCGCCGGTTCGACCCCCCCACGGGGTCCAGTGTGACGTGGCGTTGCGGGGTCGCGCGCGGCTGCCGGGCTGGCGGGGCCGCGGGCCGCGGGCCGGGGGGTGTGGGCCTGGGGTGTGGGCCGGGGCGGGGGCCGGGGCGTGGGTGCGCCGAAGCCGCCGTCACGCTGGCCGCTGTGTGCCGACCCTGCCCGCTGCGCGGAGCCGCTCCCCGCCCCGCCCCTTCCCGAAACCGGGGGGGGGGGGGGCCGGCGCCCGCCCCCCCCACCCCGCCCACCCCCCGCCCCGGGCCCACCCGCGAGCGCGCCCGGGGGCGCGACGC
>NZ_JBHWJJ010000288.1:0-2141 GCF_042732005.1 Streptomyces sp. NPDC059851
GACTTCGTGTCCGGGCACTCGATCGGTGAGATCGCCGCCGCGCACGTCGCCGGGGTGTTGTCCCTGGATGACGCGTGTGCGCTGGTCGCGGCCCGTGGCCGGCTGATGCAGGCACTTCCGGGCGGTGGTGTGATGCTCGCCGTCCAGGCGTCGGAGGACGAGGTCCTGCCGCTGATCGGCGGGGGCGACCGGGTGAGCATCGCCGCGATCAACGGGCCGCAGTCGGTGGTCATGGCCGGCGACGAGGACGCGGTCATCGCCGTCACGGAGGCGCTTTCCGGTCGCAAGGCCAAGCGGCTGACGGTCAGCCACGCGTTCCACTCGCCGCACATGGACGGCATGCTGGACGACTTCCGCCAGGTGGTGGCGCGGCTGTCCTTCGCCGCCCCCACGATCCCGGTCGTGTCGAACCTCACCGGTGCCGTCGTCACCGACGAGATGGCTTCCGCCGAGTTCTGGGTGCGGCACGTCCGCGACGCCGTCCGCTTCCTCGACGGCATGCGGGTGCTGGAGGACGCGGGCGTCACGACGTACCTCGAACTCGGCCCGGGCGGTGTGCTCTCGGCCATGGGCCAGGAGTGTGTGACGCGCGAGGGCGCCGCCTTCGTACCCGTCCTGCGCAACGGCCGTCCGGAAGCCGACACCGTCGTGGCTTCGCTGGCCCAGGCCCACGCACGCGGCGTCGAGGTGAACTGGTCCGCGTTCTACGCCGGTTCCGGCGCCCGGCGGGTGGAGCTGCCGACGTACGCCTTCCAGCGGCAGCGCTACTGGCTGCAGTTGACGGGAGCGGGTCGCCGCAGCGCCGGCAGTGCCGGCCATGACGTCGATGCCCGCTTCTGGGACGCGGTCGAGCGCGAGGACCTGGAGTCGCTCTCCGGCACGCTGGACGTGGACGACGAGAACGCCTGGGGCCAGGTGCTCCCTGCCCTGTCGGCATGGCGCCGTGGCCTGCGGACCCAGTCCGAGGTGGACCGCTGGCGCTACCGGGTGTCGTGGAAGCCGCTGACGGACGTGGCCTCTGGCCGTCGTCCGTCCGGGACGTGGCTGGTGGTGACGCCTGCTGCTGCAGGCGTGGACGCGACGGCCGTGGAGGCTGCCCTGGCCGGGCACGGCGCCGAAGTCCGCAGGATCGTCGTGGAACCCGGTACGGACCGCGCCGCGCTGGCCGCCCTGCTGGCCGGCCCTATGGGCGATGCCGATGCCGACGCCCAGGGCGTCGTCGCCGGTGTGGTCTCCCTGCTCGCTCTGGACGAGGCGTCCGGTGTTCTCCCGACGGCAGGCCTGGTGCAGGCGTTGGGCGATGCCGGGTCGGGTGCGCCGCTGTGGTGCCTGACCCGGGGCGCGGTGAGCGTCGGCCGCTCGGACCGGCTCGTTTCGGCGGTTCAGGCGCAGGTGTGGGGTCTGGGTCGGGTGGCCGCCCTGGAGGTTCCCGGGCGCTGGGGCGGTCTGGTCGACCTGCCCGAGGTGTGGGACGAGCGGGCCATGGGCCGGCTGGCCGGTGTACTGGCTGGTGGTACGGCCGGTGAGGACCAGGTTGCAGTGCGGTCGTCCGGTGTCTTCGGACGCCGACTGGTCCGCGCGGCCGGTGGCAGCAAGGGCTCGTGGGAGCCGTCCGGGACGGTCCTGGTGACCGGGGGTACGGGTGCGCTCGGCGGGCGCGTGGCCCGCTGGCTGGCCGGTGCGGGTGCCGAGCGGCTGGTCTTGACCAGCCGCCGGGGTCCGGAGGCCCCGGGTGCTGCCGAGCTGGTGGCCGAGCTGGCGGAGCAGGGCGTCGAGGTGTCGGTCGTGGCGTGCGACGCCGCCGACCGGGATGCCTTGCGGACCCTGCTCGCGGCCGAGGCCGAGGGGCTCACCGCGGTCGTCCACACCGCCGGCGTCCTCGACGACGGCGTGCTGGACGCCCTGACGCCGGAGCGGTTCGACGGAGTTCTCCGGGCGAAGGCCGTCTCCGCGCTCAACCTGCACGAGCTGACCGTCGAGCTCGGCATCGAGCTCTCCGCCTTCGTGCTGTTCTCCTCGATGAGCGGCACGATCGGGGCGCCGGGTCAGGCCAACTACGCTGCTGCGAACGCCTACCTGGACGCGCTCGCCGAGCAGCGGCGCGCCGCCGGCCTGGCTGCGACCTCCCTGGCGTGGGGCCC
>NZ_JBHWJJ010000289.1:0-2109 GCF_042732005.1 Streptomyces sp. NPDC059851
CCGGCAGGGATCCCGGAGACGGGCCCGGCCGGAAGATGGTGCGATCCGGTGGTGGGGGCGGGGGGGGCCGGCACCGGGGCCCCCCCCCCCCCCCCGGCCGCCGTTCCGCCGCCCCACAGGGGCACGCCCGCACGCCCCGCCCCGTTCTGCCGGTGGTGAAACCGGTCCGGCCGGATTCGACGATCAGTACGGTCCAGTCCCATGACGACGGTTACCACGCGCACGGTGGAATACCCGGCCGACGGCCTGACGATGATCGGCCACCTCGCGCTCCCGGCCGGTGCCGGCCGCCGGCCCGCGGTCCTGGTGGGGCCCGAGGGGGTGGGGCTCAGCGACGTCGAGCGCCGCCGGGCCGATGCGCTCGCCGAGCTGGGGTACGTGGCCCTGGCCTTCGACCTCCACGGCGGGCGCTATTTGGGCGACCCCGAGGAGATGTTGGCCCGTTGCATGCCGCTGCTCGCCGACCCCGACCGGATGCGAGGCATCGGCCACGCAGCGCTCGACGTGCTCCGCGCCGAACCCCGGACCGAACCCGACCGGATCGCCGCCATCGGGTACGGCACCGGGGGCGCGATCGTGCTGGAACTCGGGCGCGACGGCGTCGACCTGCGCGCGATCGGGACGGTCAACGCACTGACCACGGGCCGACCGGGCGAGGCGGCGCGCATCCGCTGCCCTGTATGGGCCGGGGTCGGGTCGGAGGACCCGATCATGCCGCCCGCGCAACGGGACGCGTTCGCCGCCGAGATGCAGTCCGCAGGCGTCGACTGGCGCCTCGTGGTCTACGGCGGCGCCCTGCACGCCTTCCACCACCCACCGGTCGACCACATCGTGCTGCCAGGAGTCGGCTACCACCCGCAGCACGCGCAGCGAGCGTGGCGCGACGTCGTCGGCCTGCTCGCCGAGTGCCTGCCCGTGACGGAGTGACCTCGCCGGCAACCACGGCCCCGGGCCGCGGAGGGGCCGGCGGACCGCCACCGGCTGCGGTTCCCGCCGCCGCACCGCCCGGGCCGCGGGACGGCTCCCGCCCAGCGGAAAGCACCTCGCGCAACCGGCCGGACCGGCCTAGCCTAGGGCGGCCGCGCCGGAGCGCACTCCGGCGCGCAGCCTGCTGCGAGGAGATGCGGATGACCGTCACCACCCGGGTGGCCGTGGCCACCTCGGCCATGGGACTGGACCGGGACTCGGACATGCCGGCCCTGCTGGCGGCCCTGCGTGCGCGGGGTGTCGACGCCGTGGCCGCGGCCTGGGACGACGAGGACTTCGACTGGTCGGGTTGCGCCGCCGTGGTGATCAGGTCCACCTGGGACTACCCCCTGCGACGGCCGGAGTTCCTGGCGTGGGCCGACGCCGTGCAGGCGGTGGCGCGGCTGGACAATCCGGCCGGCGTCGTGCGGTGGAACACCGACAAGGTCTACCTGCGAGACCTCACCGCCCGCGGTGTCCCCGTGGTCCCGACCCGGTTCATCGCTCCCGGTGAGGCGGTGGTCCTGCCGGGCGACGGCCAGTTCGTCGTGAAGCCGTCCGTGTCGGCCGGCGCGTACGGCACCGCTCGGTACACCGAGCAGCAACGCGACCTGGCAGCGGGACACGTGGCCTCGCTGCACGGAGCGGGGGCCACGGTGATGGTGCAGCCGTACCTGTCCCGGATCGACGAGGGCGAGCGCGCGCTGGTCTTCCTCGGCGGCGCGTTCAGCCACGCGGTGCGCAAGGACCCGGTGCTCACCGAGCCCGGGGTCGTCGACGACGACCGGGTCCCCCACCCGAACCTCCGCCCGCACCGGCCGTCGGCCGCCGAACTCGCCCTGGCCCGGGCCGCGCTGGCGGCCGTGCCGGAGCGGCAGGAGTTGTTGTACGCGCGGGTCGACATCGCGTACGCCGACGACGGCTCGCCGGTGGTGATGGAACTCGAACTGGTGGAGCCCAACTTGTTCATGGAGCACGGCGCGGACGGCCCGGTCCGCCTCGCGGACCTGGTGCACGAGCGCGCCGCTGCCGCGGCGCGGGCCGGCGCCTAGTAGTGCTTGGTCAGGTTGGTTCGCGGGTGGCGTGTCTGGCTGATGGCCTGTGTCGTTGATTGGGCGTGATGGCTGAGGAGTTGGCTGCGGT
>NZ_JBHWJJ010000290.1:0-2107 GCF_042732005.1 Streptomyces sp. NPDC059851
TCAAGCCGGGCCCACTCGCCGTTCGTCAGATCTCCACGTCCCACGAGACGTGATCATGAACGAACAAGATCCATTTTCGCAACAGACCCTAGTCGTCATCACTTTCGGCCATGTGCTCCATAATCCGCTCCAGCGTCGCCGCGGAGAGGGTCGGAGCTCGTTGCAGCCAGCGATCAAGCCACTCCGTGTCCGTCATCATGCCTGGTCAGCCACCTTCCACATATACGGACTTTCATCAAACTCCGCACATGCTGCCTTCGGAGGAGTGAAGCAGTCAGGCATCGGCCGAGAGACCCACAAGATGATGCTGGACCATTACCAGTCGACCAAGAACCTGCTGGTCAGCTACGCACCGAAGAAGCTCGGCTTCTTCTAGACTAGGAGCACGAAACGGCACCCTGGAATCCCTGAACCTGGGACAACTCTGGCCAGGACTGCGACGACGACCAGGAGCGGCACGGGGCCGGGGATGAGGGCCAAGGCAGCAGTGGTCGCACCGCTGAGGGCGATAAGGACGCCAGAGCAGATTGCGACTGACAGGCCCGCATACAGGATGCGGCCCAGCGTCTGGCCAGCGCCGCCGAGTCCGAGAGCCCAGGCCGCCATTGACGTCCCGCACCGCGTTCGGTGAGGAGCGCTACCTCGCCGCCCTGAGCGATAGCAGTGCCAATGTCAACATGGCCAGGTCAACGCCTGACTGACTGGCCCCACCCCCGAGTGGGGGGGGCAGGCCAGGGTTCACGTTTCCACCGACGTCCAGCCCCGCCTCTTCCACGCGGCCTCCGCCTCACCGCCGAGGTCGCTCCGGAGCCGGCCTGATGGCCGTGTGCGCCGCTGGCCGCCAGCGGCGCACACGTCGAGCACTCCCCCGGACGAAGGCACTGCCTGCGCAGCGCGAACTACTTCAAGCCCCGGGCCGCTTGTGCCGTGAGAGCAGCTCGCCGAAGAACGAGTGCAACATGGTGGAAGCATCTGTACGAGCAAGCTCGTGGCCGCCGAAGCGGTAGATGTCGTAGCCCATGAGACGGAGCCGCCGGTCCTCGGCGGCCATCTCCGAATAGAGCTTGGGCGACGCCTTCCCGGTTGCGTCGGCGTAGTGCTGGACGCCGTCGACCTCGATGACGATACGCGACCGGTCCGGGGTGAGGAGGAGGAAATCCATGCGCTGCCGTGCGAGGGCCGATGTGTGGCCTGGTGTCATGCGGGTGTAGGGGTCGTAGTGGAGGTAGACCTGCGGTATGGGGGCGGGGAGTTCATTGCCTTCCGCTGCGCCGTAGCGTGCACAGTAGGTACGGAACAGAAGCCGCTCGGGATCCGAGTCCAGTGACGCGGCGAGCCTCGCGTACAGTGCGTGCGCGGTGCGGCGGTCGTGCGGGTCCGCCTGCTGCCGATCGGCCCACCATGCAATCATCTCACCCCATGTCATGCCATACGGCGACAACGGATCTGTGAACACCAGGCAGTTATCAGCGTTCGAGACGATCTCCACATCGTTGTTGACCGCATCTCGCAAGACGATCTTGGGTTTGGGGCCGTCCGCCGCGAAGATGAGGTTCTTGAACCGGCCGGTGGGCCCTTTCTTGAACTGGGCTTCGTACTCAGCCTCCACATCACCTCGCAGTGGTGCCACGGCCTGGCTGAGCCGCACGACCTGCCGCCGACGGACTGGATCAACGGGTACCCCGATGCCGTCGACACCTGGGTCTTCGGTCATCTCCGTGGCTTGCTGCCCGAGCCGACTTCGAGCCTCTCCAGCTCAGAGTGACGGCGCAGACCGGTGGTCACTCGTCTTCACCCTCGGTCAGGTGCTCCACGAGTCTCTCCAGGGTCTCCCCTGAAAGAGCTGGAGACCGTTGCAACCAGTGATCAAGCCACTCCGCGTCCGTCATCATGCCTGGTCAACCGCCTTCCGCTTCTACGGAATTTCATCAAACTCCGCACACGCGGCGTTCGGCGGCTACAAGCAGTCGGGCATCGGCCGCGAGACCCACAAGATGATGCTGGAGCACTACTAGTGCTTGGTCAGGTTGGTTCGCGTGTGGGTATGTCGCGGTGACAGGTGGGGCAGGCGCCGGCCCAGGTGGCCAGGAGGATCTGAAGTGTGCGG
>NZ_JBHWJJ010000291.1:0-2076 GCF_042732005.1 Streptomyces sp. NPDC059851
CGTCGAGGTGAACTGGTCCGCGTTCTACGCCGGTTCCGGCGCCCGGCGGGTGGAGCTGCCGACGTACGCCTTCCAGCGGCAGCGCTACTGGCTGCCGATGGCGAACGGCAGCACGCACATCGGTGCTGCCGACGAGCTGGACTCCCGGTTCTGGGACGCCGTCGAGCGCGAGGACCTGGAGTCGCTCGCCGCCACGCTGGACGTGGCCGACGAGAACGCCTGGAACACCGTCCTGCCTGCACTGCCGGCCCTGTCGGCCTGGCGACGTGGCCTGCGGACCCGGTCCGAGGTGGACCGCTGGCGCTACCGGGTGTCGTGGAAGCCACTGGCCGACAGTACGTCCGGTGCGCGGCTGTCGGGTTCCTGGCTGGTTGTGGTTCCGGCCGACGGCGTGGACGACACCGGTGTGGTGGGCGCCCTGGCCGGGCGTGGTGCCGAGGTCCGCCGGATCGTGGTCGAGGCCGGGACGGACCGTGCCGCGCTGGCCGGGTTGCTGGCCGACGCCGAGGGTGTCGCCGGTGTGGTCTCCCTCCTTGCCCTGGACGAGGCGTCCGGTGTTCTCCCGACGGCCGGCCTGGTGCAGGCGTTGGGTGATGCCGGGGTGGAGGCGCCGCTGTGGTGCCTCACCCGGGGCGCGGTGAGCGTGGGCCGTTCGGACCGGCTCGTCTCGGCGGTTCAGGCCCAGACGTGGGGCCTTGGCCGGGTGGCGGCCCTTGAGCTGCCCGGACGCTGGGGCGGTCTGGTCGACCTGCCCGAGGTCTGGGACGAGCGGGCCATGGCTCGACTCGTCGGCCTCCTGGCCGGCGGTGTTGCCGGTGAGGACCAGGTTGCCGTCCGCTCCTCCGGGGTCTTCGGGCGTCGGCTCGTCCGCGCCGCGGCCGGCACCTCCGAGTCCTGGACTCCGTCCGGGACGGTGCTCGTGACCGGGGGTACGGGTGCGCTCGGCGGGCGCGTGGCCCGCTGGCTGGCCGGTGCGGGTGCCGAGCGGCTGGTGCTGACAAGCCGCCGGGGCGCTGATGCTCCGGGCGCCGCCGAACTGGCCGCCGAGCTGGCGGGACTCGGCGTCGAGGTGTCGGTGGTGGCGTGCGACGCCGCCGATCGCGAGGCCCTCCGCGGCCTGCTCGCGGCCGAGGCCGGGACGCTCACCGCTGTCGTCCACACCGCCGGGGTGCTTGACGACGGTGTCCTGGACGCCCTGACGCCGGAGCGGTTCGAGACCGTGCTGCGGGCGAAGGCCGTCTCCGCGCTCAACCTGCACGAGCTGACCGTCGAGCTGGGCATCGAGCTTTCCGCGTTCGTGCTGTTCTCGTCCATGAGCGGCATGACCGGCTCGGCCGGCCAGGCCAACTACGCTGCTGCGAACGCCTACCTGGACGCGCTCGCCGAGCAGCGGCGCGCCGCCGGCCTGGCTGCGACCTCCCTGGCGTGGGGCCCGTGGGCCGAGGGCGGTATGGCCGCCGACGATGCGCTGGACGCGCGGATGCGGCGCGAGGGTCTGCCGCCGATGGCGCCGGAGACGGCGATGGCCGTGCTGCGGCAGAGCGTCGCGTCGTCTGCGGATGCTGCCCTGCTGGTCGCCGACGTGGACTGGGAGCGGTTCGGGCCCGCGTTCACCGCCGTCCGTCCCAGTGCCCTCTTCGCCGAGTTGGTGGAGACCCGGCCCGCCGGGATCGCCGCAGCTGCCGAGGCCGGGACCGGTTCGCCGGTCGAGCGGTTCGCCGGACTCGGCCCGGCGGAGCTGGAGCGGGAGCTGCTCGGTCTGGTCCGCACCCAGGTCGCGGCCGTCCTCGGGCACGACGGAATCGACGCCGTCGGCGCCGACCGTGCGTTCAAGGAGCTCGGGTTCGACTCGTTGACCGCGGTCGAGCTGCGCAACCGGCTGGGTGCGGCGACCGGTGTGACGCTGCCGGCCACGCTGATCTTCGACTATCCGTCCGCTTCTGCCCTCACGGCGTTCCTCCGGGACGAACTGGTGGGCACTCGGGCGGAGATCGCCGGTCCGGTGACCGTGGCCGTCGATGACGATCCGATCGCGATCGTGGCGATGAGTTGCCGGTTCCCGGGCGGCGTCCGCAC
>NZ_JBHWJJ010000292.1:0-1927 GCF_042732005.1 Streptomyces sp. NPDC059851
GGTTTACCAGGTGGGGGAACTCCAGGGCGAGGGACCGCAGTCGGGAGACCGCGAGGTCCGCCGCGCCGTCGGGTAGCCGGTGGCGGCGGACGGGGCGGGCGAGGAAGTCGCCGCTGACGTCGCTCTCCAGGAGCAGGGCACGGCCGTCCGCCGTGAGCCGGAAGTCGCAGTCGCTGCCTCCGGTGTCCGCGGTCTCGTCGTCCAGCGAGTAGTACGGCTCCCAGAGCACCCGGCACGGGTAGCCGGGGACGGCATGGAGGTCGACGACGTCGGTGAGGCTGTGGCCGGCGCCGACTGCTGCGGCCAGTCCTGCGTCGGGCCCTTCGGCCGCCTCCACGGACGGCACGGCGGCGAGGGTGAAGGGCGGCGGTGCCGCCGGCCCGGCCGCGGGTTCCGCCGCCGTGCGGGCGGCGAGGTCCCGCAGCCAGGGGAGGAAGCCTGGCGCCTCCACCGTGAACGCGTACGCGTCGTCGGTGGGGCGTACGGAGAGCACCGGGCCCCAGTCGGGGCGGCTCCCGCCCCCGGTGGCGGTGAAGAACCGGCCGTCGCGGTCGAGTGCCCAGCCGGCGGCCGCGGCCGCCGCCGGTGTGCCGGGGGTCGGCCAGGCCGGGTGGGGGGCCGCCCCTGCCGGCGGCCCGAACGCGTACTGCTGCCGGCCTGCCGTGACGCCGCCCACCTCGCGGAGCACGGTGCGGACGGCTTCGGGCACGGGTACGGGCCAGCCGTCGAGTTCGGCGTCGGTGAAGCCGTCGTGCAGGGCGACCTGGTCGGGTGAGGCCGCCGCCAGGGCCCGCAGCTCGACCACGGCGGCCACAGCGGCTTCGGCAGCCGCTTCGGCAGCCGCTTCAGCGGCCGCTCCGACGGGCTCGGCCGACGCCGTCCCGGGTGCCCCGTACTCCGCTGCGTCGTTCGTTCCGTCCACTTCGAGCCCCCGCCCTTCGATCTTCCTGCGCGGTACCGACCCTAGCCGCTGCGGGCGCCCGGCCGGTTCACGGGTTCTTGCGCAGCTCGTACAGGTCGACGTCGTCCGGGTCGCCCACGTAGTGGTACAGCTCCGGGCGCTCCTGCCTGCCGGCGACCCTCCATTCGGGCAGCGGGCAGCCCGCGATGCGGATGTCGACCCGCTGGCCCCAGGTGTTGCGCCGTCCGGGCGTCAACGTCCAGGTGCCGGGGCCCGAGCAGGCCCGCCCCCAGGTGGAGGTGTCGCCGGGCCGGAAGTACTTGACGGCCGAGGCGTGGGCGCTGCCGTCCGCTTCGAGGGTGACGAGTCCACCGCTGCCGTCTGACCAGGTGCCCGTGACGGACGCCGCGGTGAGCAGTGGAGGGCGGTACCTCGGCACGATGTCCGTCCAGAGGGCGAAGGAGCCCAGGAGGCCGATGCCCGCCACGACCGCGGTGCCCCGCGCCACGACCAGGCCGAACAACCCCTCCCGACGCGGCCGGCCCAGCAGGGCGGCGACGGACAGGACGGCCGTGGCCACCGCCCAGGGCACGACCATGGTGGACAGGTCCGCACCGGCGGCGAGGCCCGCGGCCACGGGCAGGGCGAGGAGCGCCGCCACCGCGGCCACCGCCCAAGGCCACGCGTCCCGGCCGCCGATCAGACGCCCGAGGAGGTCACCGAGTGCCACGGCCGGCAGCACCACCACGAGCGACAGCACGAACGCCACGACCATGACGAGCTGCGAGACTCCGAGGAAGGCCGCGAGGGCCTCGGTGTTCCCGCCGTCGACGCGCGGCGGCACCCGGGTCAGGGTGTACAGGACGCCGAGCACCGCCGCGAGCAGCGCTTCCAGGAACAGCACCATCGTCGAGACCAGCAGCATCCGGCCGTAGGAGCGCTTCGATTCCACGGTCGGTCCCCCCTCCCCCGGCACGCCGAACGGACGCCGTCGCCCGTTCGGATCGCGCCGCGCGCCCTCTTACC
>NZ_JBHWJJ010000293.1:0-1917 GCF_042732005.1 Streptomyces sp. NPDC059851
AACCGGCAGCTCCACACCCAGCACCGACCGCACCCGGCTCACCAGACGCGTCGCCGACAGCGAATGCCCGCCCAGCTCGAAGAACCCGTCGTCGATGCCGACCCGGGAGACGCCCAGGACCTCGGCGAACAGCCCGCACAGGATCTCCTCCTGCGGACTGCGCGGACCACGCCCCACCCCACCGGCACCGAACTCCGGAACCGGCAGCGCCGCACGGTCGACCTTCCCGTTCACCGACAACGGCAGCGCCTCCAGCACCACCACCACCGCCGGCACCATGAACTCCGGCAGGTGTCCCATGGCATGAGCACGCACGGCCTGCGGGTCCGCGTTGCCCGCGACGTAGCCGGCCATCTGCGGCTCGCCCTCGGGCGTCGGCACGAGCAGCACCACCGCGTCGGAGACGCCCGGGGCGGTGCGCAGGCAGGCCTGCACCTCCCCGAGCTCGACCCGGCGGCCGCGGATCTTGACCTGGTGGTCCTGCCGTCCGAGGAACTCCAGGCTGCCGTCCGCGCGACGGCGGGCGCGGTCGCCGGTGCGGTACATCCGGCTGCCGGGGAGGCCCGAGAACGGATCGGGGACGAAGGCGGTGGCCGTCTTCCCCGGGTCTCCGAGGTATCCGCGGCCGACGCCGGCGCCGCCCACGTAAAGGTCTCCCTCGACACCGACTGGTACGAGCTCCAGCCGGTCGCCCAGTACGTGGAGCTGGGTGTTGCGAACCGGCGAGCCGATGGGAACGGGCCGGGTGTCGGAGAGGGGGCCTGCGGTGATCAGGGCGTGCGCGACGTCGTCGGAGCACTCCGCCGGACCGTAGGCGTTGGTGATGGGTATGTGGGGGTAGCGCTCGAACCAGCGCCGGCAGAGGTCGGCCGGCAGGTCCTCCCCGGTGGCCATCAGGTGCCTGAGGCCACGCAACGCGGGCGTGGACAGCCCGTCGTCCCACAGGTCCAGTGTCGCGCGCAGCAGCGAGGGGACCACTTCGAGGACCGAGATGTCCTCCTCGTCGGCGATCCCGAAGAGGGCTGCGGGGTCGGCAGCCGTCCCGGTGGCGACCGCGCGGACGCGGCCGCCCACGGCGAGGGGCGCGAGCATCTGCCAGACGGAGACGTCGAAGGTGAGCGGGGCGTTCTGGATGAGGGAGTCCGCGTCCCCGAAAGCCAGGTCCTCGATCTTGGCTTGGAGGTGGTTGGCCATGCCTGCGCGGTGGACCATGGCACCCTTGGGCCGGCCGGTGGAACCGGAGGTGTAGATGACGTAGGCGAGGTCCTGCGGGTGCGGCGGCCGTGCCGGCTCGGGCTCCTGCCCGTCCGTGCCGGCGGAAGCCGCGTCCGCGGCAGACGCCACGAGGACGGATTCGAGCGTGCCGGCGCTGCCGGCGGCGAGGTCCTCGGCCACTTCCGCCTGGCCGCGGCCGGCCAGGATCCAGCCGACGCCGGCATCGGAAAGCAGCTCCGACAGGCGGGCTGCGGGCGAGCGGGGGTCGAGCGGCACGTACGCCGCTCCGGCGGCCAGGATGCCGACGAAGGCGACGACGGCGTCGGCACCCGCTTCGGCCAACAGCGCGACCCGCGCTTCGGGTCCGGCTCCCCGGGAGCGGAGCCAGTGCGCGACTCCGTCCGCCTGCGCCATCAGTTCGCGGTACGTGAGGTTGGTGTGGTCGTCGGTGACGGCGACGGCATCGGGCGTGCGCCGTGCCGCCGCGCGGATCCGTGCGATGACGTCCTCGGAGCCCTCCGGGGCGCCGGTGTCGTTCCAGGTGGTGAGGATCCGGTGGCGTTCGGTGGGGGTGAGGATGTCCAGGCGGGTCAGGGGCCGGTCGGGATCGGCGACGGCGGCTTCGAGCAGCCGCACGAGGCGGCCGACCAGCGACTCGACCGTGGACCGGTCGAACAGGTCCTCGGAGTACTCGACCACGCC
>NZ_JBHWJJ010000294.1:0-1764 GCF_042732005.1 Streptomyces sp. NPDC059851
CAGGGCGAGCAGGAAGCCGAGGAGGCCGCGGGAGACGGAGGTCCAGATGACCTCGAACAGGGTGCCCTTGAGCCACATGTCGGCCAGGCTGTCCCAGACCGCGGACAGCGGGGGCAGCTTGCTCTCCTCGATGACCCCCGTCGACACGAGGACCTGCCAGACGGCCAGGACCAGCGTGACCGCCAGGACGGGCGGGAGGACCTTCTTGAGGAGGACCTCACGGACCGGCGTACGGCGGACCTCGACGGCGTCGAGCGCGTCGAGGCCGGCCTCCAGGCCCGCGAGGTCGTCCGTCTTCGCCCGTGTTTCAGTGCTGGCCATGGCGGCGGATCTCCCCACGCAGGTGTTCGGTGATCTCCAGGGACAGTTCCGCGACGTCCGCGTCCTCGATGCGACGCGGCTGCGGGATGTCGACGGCCCATTCCTTCGCGACCCGGCCGGGCCGGGAGGACAGCAGGACCACGCGTTGGGCGAGGCGTACGGCCTCGCGCACGTTGTGGGTGACGAAGAGGACCGACACGCCGGTCTCCTGCCAGATGCGGGTGAGCTCCCCGTGCAACACGTCCCGGGTGATGGCGTCGAGGGCGGCGAACGGTTCGTCCATCAGCAGCAGGTGGCTGTCCTGGGCCAGCGCCCGGGCCAGCGCGACGCGCTGGCGCATGCCGCCGGACAGTTCGTGGACCCGCTTGCCGTGCGCGCCGCCGAGCCGGACCAGCTCCAGCAGCCGTTCGGCCTCGGCCTTGCGGTCGGACTTGGGGACCCCGCGCAGCCGCAGGGCGAGTTCGATGTTCTTGCCGGCGGTCAGCCAGGGGAAGAGGGCGTGTTCCTGGAACATCAGGGCGGGGCGGCCTGCGGTCTCGATGGAGCCCGCGCTGGGCCCGTCCAGTCCCGCGACCAGGTTGAGGAGGGTGGACTTGCCGCAGCCCGAGGCCCCCAGGATGGTGACGAATTCGCCGGGCGCGACATCGAGGCTGATGTCGTCCAGGACGAGCTGCGTACCGGCCGGGCCGGTGAAGGACTTCGAGACGTGCTCGATGCGGGCGGCGTGGGCGGCCGTCGCGACGGCGCCCTCGGCGGCCCTGGCAAGCGTGGTGGCCATGGTCGTCACCTCCTGGGGTTGCTGGACTTGCGGACTTACTCGGCGCCGAGACCGGCGTCGGGGACCTCGGGCTTGCCGGCGGCCTTCAGCACCTTGTTCAGGAGCGTCAGGTCGTAGATGCCGGCCAGGTCGGGCTGGTCGATGAGCTTCGCCGCGACGGCGTGGTCGGCCTGGGTCTTCAGGGTGGAGGCCAGCGGGTCGTTGGTGACGAGGATGCTCTTCCAGGCCGGGTCGATGACCTTCGCGTCGAGTTCCTTGCCGGTCTCCGCCTTCAGGGCGGCGTTCGCGGACGCCTTGGCCCGCTCCGGGTCGGCGTTGATCCACTCGTTGGTCTTCACGGTGCCGCGCAGCACGGCCTCGACGACGTCCGGGTGCTCCTTGAGGAACTTCTGCGACACGATGATGTTCGTGATGACGAACTTCTTGTCGGGCCACAGGTCGGTCTCGTCGAGGAGGACCTTCGCCCCCTCGGTCACCAGCTTGGAGGCGGTCGGCTCGGGCACCCAGGCGCCGTCGACGGAACCCTGCTTGAAGGCGTCCGGGGTGACCTTGTTGTCGGTGCGGACGACGGAGACGTCGCCCTTGCCGGACTCGGGGTCGACCTTCCAGCCCTTCTGCGCGATCCAGTTGAGGAAGGCGACGTCCTGCGTGTTGCCCTTCTGCGG
>NZ_JBHWJJ010000295.1:0-1694 GCF_042732005.1 Streptomyces sp. NPDC059851
CTCCTCGCGCGGGTGCGGGCCGCCGACCTGGCGGCCTACGAGAACCAGGACCTGCCGTTCGAGCGGCTCGTCGAGGTCCTCAACCCGGCCCGCTCCCTGGCACGCCACCCGCTGTTCCAGGTCTGGCTGGCCCTCGACAACACCCCCGACGAGACGCTGGACCTGCCCGGCCTCGGCATCGCCATCGAGCCGACCGCGGATTCGCTCTCCAAGTTCGACCTCCTGCTCAGCCTCCGCGAGCGCCACGCCACCGACGGCACCCCCGCCGGAATCGAAGGCATCGCCCGCTACAACGCCGCCCTGTTCGACCACGCCACCGTGGAATCGGCCCTGGAGCGCCTGGCCCGCCTGCTGCGGGCCTCCGTCGCCGAGCCCGGCATGCCGATCAGCCGGGCCGACCTCCTCTCCGAGGACGAGCGACACCTGATCCTCAGCGAGTGGAACGACACGGGCCGCCCCGCCCCGGTAGAGCTGCTGCCCGCCATGTTCGAGGCACAGGCCGCCCGCACCCCGGAGGCACCCGCCGTGTCCGACGGCAGCGTCGTCCTGGCGTACTCGGAACTGGAAGCCCGCGCGAACCGGCTCGCCCACCACCTCATCGGACTCGGAGCGGGCCCCGAGCAGATCGTCGCGGTCGCCCTGCCGCGGTCCGCGGAACTCATGGTGGCCCTCCTCGCGGTCGCCAAGGCGGGGGCGGCCTACCTGCCCCTCGACCCGGAGTACCCGGCCGAGCGCATCGCCCTCATGCAGGCCCACACCGCCCCCCGCGTGCTCGTCACGGCCGGTGACGCGGCGGCCGGGCCGGCCGCCGCAACGGGAACCGAGACCGTGGTGCTCGACGACCCCGCCGTCATCGAGCGCCTCGCGCAGCAGCCGGCGACTCCCCCCGCGGACGCGGACCGCCTCCGGCCCCTGCACCCTCGCAACCCGGCCTACGTGATCTACACCTCCGGGTCCACCGGCACGCCGAAGGGCGTCATGGTCGAGCACGGAGCGCTCGCCGACTACCTGGCGGGAGCCCGCTCCGGATACCCGAGCGCCCGCGGTGCGGCGCTGCTGCACTCCTCCGTCTCGTTCGACATGACGGTCACCGCCCTCTACGTACCGCTGATCTCCGGCGGGTGCGTGGTCGTCGGCTCCCTCCGGGACGCCGACGCCGGGCAGTCGCCGCACACCGAGCGGTACACCTTCCTCAAGGCCACCCCCAGCCACCTGTCACTGCTGAGTGAACTGCCCGAGGAGTACGCCCCGACCGGCGAACTCCTGCTGGCCGGCGAACCCGTCAACGCCGCTGCCCTCGAAGCCTGGCGACGCCGCCACCCCGACGTCGCCGTGCACAACGTCTACGGCCCCACCGAAACGACGGTCAGCGCGACCGAGTACCGGCTCGCCCCCGGGGAGCCGGTGGAGGGGCACACGCTGCCCATCGGCCGCCCCCTGGACAACACGCAGGTGTACGTCCTGGACGAAGGTCTGCGGCCGGTGCCGGTGGGGACGCCGGGTGAGCTGTTCATCGCGGGTTCCGGTGTGGCCCGCGGGTACGTGGGCCGGCCGGGTCTGACGGGTGAGCGGTTCGTCGCGGACCCGTTCGGGGGCGGGGGCGGCCGGATGTACCGGACGGGTGACGTGGTGCGGTGGCGTGCGGACGGGAACCTGGAGTTCCTGGGGCGTGCGGACGACCAGGTGAAGATCCG
>NZ_JBHWJJ010000296.1:0-1686 GCF_042732005.1 Streptomyces sp. NPDC059851
CCGTAGGTGGCGAGCAGCGCCTGCGCCTCGATCGGGTCACCGAGCCGCGTACCCGTACCGTGCGCCTCCACCGCATCCACGTCCGCGGCCGACAGACCCGCGCTCGCCAACGCCTGACGGATCACCCGCTGCTGCGACGGGCCGTTCGGGGCGGTGAGCCCGTTGCTGGCACCGTCCTGGTTGATCGCCGAACCACGCACCACGGCCAGCACCGGGTGCCCGTTCCGACGGGCGTCCGACAGCCGCTCCACCAGCAGCACACCGACACCCTCACCCCACCCGGTACCGTCCGCCGCAGCCGCGAACGCCTTGATCCGGCCGTCCTCCGCCAACCCCCGCTGACGGCTGAAGTCGATGAAGTTCTCGGGCGTCGACATGACGGTCACACCGCCGGCGAGCGCCATGTCGCACTCACCGTTGCGCAGTGCCTGGATCGCCCAGTGCAGTGCGACCAGCGACGACGAGCAGGCCGTGTCGACGGTGACCGCCGGGCCCTCCAGCCCGAAGACGTACGAGACGCGGCCGGACATGACGCTGCCGGCGTTGCCGGTGCCGACGTGGCCTTCCAGGCCGTCCTGCTCACGGGTGATGAGGGAGAGGTAGTCCTGGCCGTTGGTGCCGACGAACACACCGGCGCGGCTTCCGCGCAGGCTGGTCGGGTCGATGCCGGCCCGCTCGAACGCCTCCCAGGACGTCTCCAGCAGCAGCCGCTGCTGCGGGTCCATGGCCAGGGCCTCGCGCGGCGAGATCCCGAAGAAGTCGGCGTCGAAGTCGGCCGCTCCGGTGACGAAGCCGCCCTCGCGGGTGTACGAGGTGCCGGGCCGGTCCGCATCGGGGCTGTAGAGGCGGTCCAGGTCCCAGCCCCGGTCGGCCGGGAACGCCGCGACCGCGTCCGTGCCCTGCGCCAGCAGCCGCCACAGGTCCTCGGGGGTCCGGACGCCGCCGGGGAAGCGGCAGCTCATCGCCACGATGGCGATCGGGTCCTCGTCGGACGCGACGGCGACGGGCAGCAGGGTGCCGGAGACGGGGACGCCACCGACGAGCTCCTCGCGGAGGTGGTCGGCCAGCACGGCGGAGGTCGGGTAGTCGTAGACGAGCGTTACGGGCAGCCTCAGCTCGGTGGCCGCGCTCAGGCGGTTGCGGAGCTCGACGGCCGTCAGCGAGTCGAACCCGAGCTCCTTGAAGGCACGCTCCGCACCCACCGCGTCGGCGGTGCCGTGTCCGAGGACGGCGGCGACGTGCGTGCGGACCAGGTCCAGCAGTTCCCGTTCCTGCTCGGCCGGCGCGAGCGCGGCGAGCCGTCCGGAGAGGGTGGCCGGGCCGTCGTTGTGCGCGGCGGCCAGGCCGGCGCGGGCGTCGGTCGCCTCGCGGGCCGCGCGTACCTCGCCGAGCTCGCTGAACAGTTCGGTGCGGCGTACGGCGGTGTGGCCGGCCAGGTACTGGTCCCATGCGACGTCGGCCACGGTAAGGGTGGCGTCGTCGGCGCCGACGGCCTGACGGAGCGCGGTGATGGCCAGCTCCGCAGCCATCGGGGGCACGCCGTCCCGGCGCATCCGGGCTTCGAGGGCCTGGTCGGCGGCCATGCCGCCCTCGGCCCAGGGTCCCCACGCGATCGACGTCGCGGCGAGCCCGGCGGCGCGGCGCTGCTCGGCGAGCGCGTCCAGGTAGGCGTTGGCAGCCGCATAG
>NZ_JBHWJJ010000297.1:0-1592 GCF_042732005.1 Streptomyces sp. NPDC059851
CAGCCGGTGCCGTCGGCGTCGGCGGAGAAGGACTTGCAGCGGCCGTCACCGGACAGGCCGCGCTGGCGGCTGAAGTCGATGAAGGTGTCCGGGGTGGACATCACGGTGACGCCGCCGGCCAGCGCCATGTCGCACTCGCCGCTGCGCAGGGCCTGCGCGGCCAGGTGCAGGGCGACGAGCGAGGAGGAGCAGGCCGTGTCGATGGTGACGGCGGGGCCTTCGAGGCCGAAGGTGTAGGCGATGCGGCCGGAGGCGACGCTGCCGGCGGTACCGGTGCCGAGGTAGCCCTCCAGGCCCTCAGGGACGGCAGGCAGTCGCGTCAGGTAGTCGTGGTACATGACGCCGGCGAAAACACCGGTGCGGCTGCCGCGCATCGCGGCCGGGTCGATGCCGGCGCGTTCGAAGGCCTCCCAGGAGGTCTCCAGCAGGAGCCGCTGGTGCGGGTCCATGGCGAGGGCCTCGCGCGGGTTGATGCCGAAGACGTCCGGGTCGAAGTCGGCGGCGTCGTGCAGGAATCCGCCCTCGCGGGTGTACGAGGTCCCGGCGCGGCCGGGGTCGGAGTCGTACAGCGCGTCCAGGTTCCAGCCGCGGTCGGTGGGGAACGGGGAGATCGCGTCGACGGAGCCGGCGACGAGCCGCCACAGTTCCTCGGGCGTGGTGACGCCGCCGGGGTAGCGGCAGGCCAGGGCGACGATGGCGATGGGCTCGTCGGCGACGGCCGCGACGGCGGGGGTGGTGCCGGCGGGAGCGGGGGCGGCCCGGTCGCCGAGGAGTTCGGTGCGCAGGAACGCGGCGAGGGCGTTCGGGGTGGGGTAGTCGAAGACGAGGGTGGCGGGCAGCCGGACGCCGGTGGCCGAGCCGAGGCGGTTGCGCAGTTCGACGGCGGTGAGCGAGTCGAAGCCGAGTTCCTTGAAGGCACGGCCGGGGTCGACGGCGTCGGGGCCGGGGAAGCCGAGCACGGCGGCGACCTGGACACGGACGGTGGCCAGGAGCAGCCGGTCGCGTTCGGCGGCGGTCAGCGGCAGCAGCCGCTCGGCGAAGCCTTCGGCGGGGACGGCACCCCGATCGGCGGCGGTGCGGCGCGCGGCGGGCCGGACGAGCCCGCGCAGCAGCGGCGGGACCGTGCTCGCGTCGGCCTGGCGGAGTGCGGCCAGGTCGAGGTGCAGGGGGACGGCGGTGGGGTCGCCGGTCTCGCGGGCGGTGTCCAGGAGGGCGAGGCCCTCGGCGGAGGAGAGTGCGGTGACGCCGGCGCGGGAGATCCGCTCCAGGTCGGTGTCGGCGAGGTCGCCGGTCATGCCGCTGCGTTCGGCCCACAGGCCCCAGGCGAGGGCGGTGGCGGGCAGGCCTTCGGCGCGGCGCCGTTGGGCGAGGGCGTCGAGGAAGGTGTTGGCGGCGGCGTAGTTGGCCTGGCCGGCCGCACCGAGGGTGCCGGCGGCGGCGGAGAACAGCACGAACGCGGCGAGGTCGAGGTCGCGGGTCAGCTCGTGCAGGTGGACGGCGGCGTCGACCTTGGCGGGCAGGACGTGGTCGATCCGCTCGGGAGTGAGCGCTTCGAGGATGCCGTCGTCGAGGACGCCCGCGGTGTGGACGAC
>NZ_JBHWJJ010000298.1:0-1534 GCF_042732005.1 Streptomyces sp. NPDC059851
TTTGTCGACAGCGGGTAGGTTTTTTGGCCCGTTGATGTGATGGTCGCCGCGTTCCGCGGCGACCTTCACCCTTCCGGCCGCGTAGCTTTGGGGGCGTACGCCAGCCGCTGAGGGAGCAGTCGTGGCACGGAAAATCGGCAGCCGGTACACCGCACACCAGATCCTGGGGCGCGGCAGCGCGGGCACGGTGTGGCTCGGCGAGGGGCCGGACGGGCCCGTCGCCGTCAAACTCCTGCGCGAGGACCTCGCGTCCGACCAGGAACTGGTCGGACGCTTCGTCCAGGAGCGCAGCGCACTGCTCGGCCTGGACCACCCGCACATCGTCTCCGTCCGCGACCTCGTCGTCGACGGCAACGACCTGGCCCTGGTCATGGACCTGGTGCGCGGCACGGACCTGCGCACGCGCCTGGACCGGGAGCGGCGGCTCGCCCCCGCGGCCGCCGTCGCGATCGTCGCCGACGTCGCGGACGCGCTCGCCACGGCCCACGCGGCCGGCGTCGTGCACCGCGACGTCAAGCCCGAGAACGTGCTGCTCGACATGCAGGGCCCGCTCGGGCCGGGCGGCTCGCACCCCGCACTGCTGACCGACTTCGGCGTGGCCAAGCTGATCGACTCGCCGAAGCGCGCCGCGTCGGCGGCCGCGGCAGGGCGCACGTCGGCCCCGGCGACCCGCATCATCGGCACGCCGGACTACCTGGCTCCGGAGATCGTGGAGGGCCTCCCCCCGCGGGCGGCCGTGGACATATACGCCCTGGCCACGGTGCTGTACGAGCTGCTGGCCGGGTTCACCCCGTTCGGCGGCGGCCATCCGGGTGCGGTGCTGCGCCGGCACGTGACGGAGACGGTGGTCCCGCTGCCGGGGATCCCCGACGAACTGTGGCAGTTGGTCGTGCAGTGCCTGGCCAAGGCCCCGGCCTCGCGGCTGCGCGCCTCGGAGCTGTCGGCACGGCTGCGGGACCTGCTGCCGATGCTGGCGGGGATGCCGCCGCTGGACGTCGACGAGCCCGACGACGCGGAGCCGGAGCAGCCCGACGCCGGGGAGGCCCCGGGGCAGGCCGACCCGGTCCGGCGCCGCGGAGTCGTCCCGCTGGTGCCGGGCACCGCGACCGACTCCAACCGTGACACCCACACCTCGATGCGGGTGCCGGCGCCGGACGAGTTGGCCGGGGGTGCGCTGGGCACCGCCCGGGTTCCCCGACCGGCCGGCGGGCACCGGCCGGGTTCGGCCCGGCACCGGGCGGGTACGGTCCGCAGGCGCCGTCTGGCGCTGTCGGCCGCCGCGGTGGGCCTGGTGGCCGCGCTCGGCGTGGGAGGCTGGCTGGCCTCGTCCCCCGACGAGCCGCCCCGTCCTCCGGCGAAGCACTCGGCCCCGCCGAAGCGCTAGCTGCCGCTGCCGCTGCCGCTGCGGGGAGCCTCCCCCCGTTCCCGAAAACCGGGTCTCCGGCCCCGGGCCGCGCCCGGGTGCTGCGCCGTTACGGGGCTGTCATGCATGACGCCGTGCGTAGATTTCTCGCTGAATTCGGCGGCCTGGAGG
>NZ_JBHWJJ010000299.1:0-1527 GCF_042732005.1 Streptomyces sp. NPDC059851
GACAGGACCCTCGGCGTTTCCGGTCCGGAGCGCCACCGAGGAGCGAGCCGGTCGGCGCCCTGCGCGTGGCGGGTTCCGCCCGGCCGCGTGGGCGCGGATCCGCGGGTGTTTCCGGGCCGGGCGTGTACCTACTCGTGCGAGTGGGCGGTCTTGCCGTGCTGTTCGTAGAGGCGATCGGCGAGCAGGGCGTGGGCGAGGGTGCCGCCGGCGCGCACTGAGGCGGTGACGAAGGCGGTCTCGGCGAGTTCCTCGGCGGTGACGCCGTGCCGGCGGGCCGCGGCGGTGTGCACGTCGAGGCAGTACGAGCACTGCGTGACCAGGGCCACCGCCACCGAAATCAGTTCGCGGTAGCGGCGCGGCACCGCACCGTCCTCGCGGTCGACCGCGTTCTGGAAGGCGAGCCAGGCGGCGAACTCGGGCGCGGCCGCGGCGCCGACGGATCGGGCGCGGTGCAGGTCGTCGGGGTGGGCGTACATGGAGACTCCTTGCGGAAGATGAGGTCCGGCACGTGTGTGGTTCCGGGAACGGATCCAGCTCACCGTGGATCCCCCTGCCGCGTCCAAGACCGGTTTCGCAGGGGTGGTGCCGTTCTCGGTATCGTGGCCGGTCATGGACTTGCGAGCGTTGCGTTGTTTCGTCGCGGTAGCGGAGGAGGGCCACTTCGGCCGGGCGGCCGCGCGGCTCCACCTCGCCCAGCCGCCCCTCAGCCGCAGGATCCGGGAACTGGAGACGGATCTCGGGTGCCGCCTGTTCGACCGGATTCCGACCGGGGCTCGTTTGACCCCGGCCGGGGAAGTCCTGCTCGTCGAGGCACGTGACCTCTTGGAGCGGGCCGAACGTGCGCGGGAGCGGGTGCGCGCCGCGGAGTCCGAACGAGAGGTAGTCCTGGGCACGGTCGCCGGGGCGGGTCTGGACGCCGGCCACGCGGCGCTGGCCGTACTGCGGACCACCCACCCCGGGCTGCGGGTCCGGTTGCGGGAGGCGCCCGTCACGGATCCCACGGGCGGGCTGCGTGAGCGACAGGCCGACCTCGCACTGACCCGGCTCCCCTTCGACACTGCCGGACTGGCCGTACGCCTGCTCGGAGTGGAGCCCGTGGTGGCGGCGCTGCGCGCGGACGATCCGCTGGCCGCCCGACCGCGGTTGCACGTCACGGAGCTCGCGGGACGCCCGCGGTTCCGGTTGCCGGCCGGGACCGACGCTCGCTGGCGTGCGTACTGGCTCGCGGCCGAGGAGGACGCTACCGGCCCGGTGGTGACGTCCGCGGAGGAGTGTCTGCACGCGGTCCTCTGGGACGGGGCGACCGGCCTGCTGCCGGCCGGGGCCGCGCGGCGGCACGCCCGCCCGGGTATCGCCTTCGTCCCGGTCGACGGCCACCCGCCGAGCCGTGTCGTGCTGGCTCGCCGCGCGGGCGCCGCCGCCGATCCGGTCGCGGACGCGGTGACGGCCGCTCTGGCCGACGCCTACGCGGCCGCGGCGGCCGCGGGGGGCCCCGTCGCCGCGGGGGTCCCCGCCCCGGCCGCGGCG
>NZ_JBHWJJ010000300.1:0-1502 GCF_042732005.1 Streptomyces sp. NPDC059851
GGCGCGGCGTGGACCGAGTGACCGGGCGACCGAGGCCCAGCACGCGAAGGGCAAGCTGACCGCGCGCGAGCGCATCGCACTGCTCCTCGACGAGGGTTCCTTCAAGGAGGTCGAGCAGCTGCGCCGGCACCGGGCGACCGGCTTCGGCCTGGAAGGCAAGAAGCCGTACACCGACGGTGTCATCACCGGCTGGGGCACGGTCGAGGGCCGCACCGTCTTCGTCTACGCGCACGACTTCCGGATCTTCGGCGGCGCGCTGGGCGAGGCCCACGCCACGAAGATCCACAAGATCATGGACATGGCCATCGCGGCCGGTGCCCCGCTGGTCTCCCTCAACGACGGCGCCGGCGCCCGCATCCAGGAGGGCGTGTCCGCCCTCGCCGGCTACGGCGGCATCTTCCAGCGCAACACCAGGGCCTCGGGCGTCATCCCGCAGATCTCGGTCATGCTCGGCCCGTGCGCGGGCGGGGCGGCGTACTCGCCGGCGCTGACGGACTTCGTGTTCATGGTCCGCGACACCTCGCAGATGTTCATCACCGGCCCGGACGTCGTGCGCGCCGTCACCGGCGAGGAGATCAGCCAGAACGGCCTGGGCGGCGCCGACGTGCACGCCGAGACCTCGGGCGTGGCGCACTTCGCGTACGACGACGAGGAGACCTGCATCTCCGAGGTGCGCTACCTCATCTCGATGCTGCCCTCCAACAACCGCGAGAACCCGCCCGTCCACCAGACCTCCGACCCGGCCGACCGCCGCTCGGACGTCCTGCTGGACCTGGTCCCCGCGGACGGCAACCGCCCGTACGACATGCACAAGGTCATCGAGGAACTCGTCGACGACGGCGACGTCCTGGAGATCCACGAGCGCTGGGCCCGCAACATCATCTGCGCCCTGGCCCGCCTCGACGGCCAGGTCGTCGGCATCGTCGCCAACCAGCCGCAGACCCTGGCCGGCGTCCTCGACATCGAGGCCTCCGAGAAGGCCGCGCGCTTCGTCCAGATGTGCGACGCCTTCAACATCCCGATCATCACCCTGCTGGACGTGCCCGGCTTCCTCCCGGGCGTCGACCAGGAGCACGGCGGCATCATCCGCCACGGCGCCAAGCTGCTCTACGCGTACTGCAACGCCACCGTCCCGCGGATCTCCCTGATCCTGCGCAAGGCCTACGGCGGCGCCTACATCGTCATGGACTCCCAGTCCATCGGCGCCGACCTCACCTACGCCTGGCCGACCAACGAGATCGCGGTCATGGGTGCCGAGGGCGCCGCCAACGTCATCTTCCGCAAGCAGATCGCGGAGGCCGAGGACCCCGAGGCCATGCGCGCCCGCATGGTCAAGGAGTACAAGGCCGAGCTGATGCACCCGTACTACGCGGCCGAGCGCGGCCTCGTCGACGACGTCATCGACCCCGCCGAGACCCGCGAGACGCTGATCAGCGCCCTCGCGATGCTCCGCAACAAGCACGCCGACCTGCCGTCCCGCAAGCACGGCAACCCGCCGCAGT
>NZ_JBHWJJ010000301.1:0-1449 GCF_042732005.1 Streptomyces sp. NPDC059851
TGATGCCGCCCGGCCCGGTCGCATACCGAAAGGCCGGCCCCGACCGGCCGGACCCACCAGACGCTAACCACGAATCGATCCGGTTCTCTGCTCCCACGACCCGGACCGCTACGCAGGAACGATCCCTCATCACCCGGACGGGCCAGACACTGAATGCCTGGCGAGGGGTCGCCACTCGATACGACCAGACCCCGGCGAGTTACCTCGCCCGGCCTCCAGATCTCCGCGCTGCGGTGATCTGGAGCACGTCCCTGGGCGCAGGACCGTCGGCTGCGGGACGTGATGCACCCTGCAGCCGACGGTATTCGGGCTGTTGGCAGCCTGCCAGCCACGCCCCACGCCCCGGGGCAGCGACGACGCTACCCGTCAGCAGCATCCGGCCGTGCCGTGTTGCTCACTTCCACCCGCTCCAGCCGCACGGGCTTCCGGTGCCGCTTGTAGTGACCCTGCGGAACCTTCGTGTTGGCGTGCTTCTCGGCATTGGCTACCGCGCTGTCCTTGGTGGTTCCCGTTCCCGTTCCCGTTCCGTCTAGGTAGTCCGCGATGTCGTTTGGGCGGATGTGCACCAGCTGACCCTTCACGACCGCCCTCCACTTCCGGCCGAAGGCCTCAGCCCCTGCCGCTGAGGCGTTCGGTGCGACGAGACCGACGAGCGCCGCCGTGGTGAGCACCGCTAGCGTCGTCCGCCGCGTGAGCTGTCGCACCATCAGCCTGCCCCCTGGTTCCCGCTGTTCGGCCCCATCCCGCTGTTGCGGTGGAGGCCAGCAACCGCTGAGTCGGGTTGCAGGGCTTCGGCGTGAACAGCCGGACAGTATGTCGGGATGGGACCAGGCGCTTCTCGCGACCGGTGGTGAGGACATGGCGGTGAGGCTGCGGGACGCGCGGACGGGCTGCGGCCGGGGGATCCTGTCCGGGCACACGGGTGCCGTCGTGTCGACTACCTTCAGCCCGGACGGGCGCATCCTGGCCACTGGCGCCGGGGGACGACGGCACAGTGCGGCTGTGGAACGCCGACACCGAAGAAGGCACACCCATCGGCGCGGTGCTGGCCAGGCTCTCCGGACACACCGACACGGTGGATTCGGTGGCCTTCGGCCCGGACGGCCGCACTGTGGTCACCGGCAGCGAAGACCCGACCGTACGCGTGTGGCAGGTGGCCCTGCTCGCCCCCGCGCCGCAGCGATCGCCAGGCTATGCCGCGCCATTTGCCGCGACTTGACCGCGCAGGAACGCTCGGCCTACGCGCCGGGACCGGAAACCCGGCCCCGGCTGCGAGCCGTGTTGCCGGGTGCACGGAATCCTGACGGGTGCGCGTGCCTGCTCACGCCGCGGGCTGCGGCACCTACCCCGGCCCGCGGGGAAGCGGGGCGGGCGGGCCCCGCGCCGGGCGCGCGGGGGCCGGCCCCCGGCGGCCGGCCCCGGCGGCGGGGGGAGGCGCGTATTAAAAAA
>NZ_JBHWJJ010000302.1:0-1394 GCF_042732005.1 Streptomyces sp. NPDC059851
GAGGTGACGGGCCGCTTGCGCAGCATCTGCCGGTAGGCGTTGTAGCGGGGGATGCCGCGTTCGCGGTCGCGGAGGATGTCCACGGTGCCGAGGTCGATGTGCTCGCCGGACAGCCGGACCAGGTTGCGCAGCGCGTCGGGGTGGTTGTGTAGGACCAGGGCGCCGGGGTGGGCGGTGCCGAAGGACAGGAACAGGTCGCTCATGCCGAAGGCGTCGATCGCGGTGCGGGTGGTGGCGCCCTGCATCTCGCCGAAGCCGATGGTGGCGCGGACCGCGCCGTTGCGGTGGTCGCGGACCACCAGCTCGTCCGGGATCAGCGGGTGCAGCCGGTAGGCGGAGACGAACTCCTCCGTCATCGAGAACGGCGCCGCGTGGTGGTCCGTCGGCGAGCCGAGGATGCCGCTCAGCATCTCGCCGCTGCCGACCCGCCCGTACGTGCGGCGGACCCAGCGCGGCAGAACCCCGTACCAGTTGGCGTCCATCGCCCGCTTCAGGACCGGGGTGTCGAGGATGCCGGGCGTCCACTCCACCGTGTGGATCTTCGCCATGAGGGCGGTGTTGACCAGCCGGGCGGTGTGGAAGAGCCTTTCGTCGTCCCAGGTCGGACGGTGTGAGCGCAGGAAGTCGCAGATGGAGTTGTGCTCCTTGGCGAAGAGCGTGTGCAGCAGCGACAGACCCGTCCAGTAGTCGCTGTTCATCCCGGTCCGGTCCAGGCACTCCTTGCCCGGGCGCGGGTCGGTGGGCAGCCGGCCGTCCTCGACGATGAGCTTCCCGTGCTCCCCCGTCCGCAGCGAACGGCAGCGGGCCTCGTCCGAGCCGTAGACCTGCGAACCGTCCCACCAGTGGGTGACCGTGTTCTCGTACGTGGGCGGGACGTCCGCGGCCGTGTGGGCGACCGGGTCGGGGCGGGTGCGGTTGATCCGCATCGGGCAGCCGCCGCCCTGCTCGGCCCAGTCGTCGTCCTCGGCGAGCGGAACGGTGAAGGGCTCGGCCTCCTCGTTGTCGCCGTGGTTGGCCCAGCCGTGGTTCTCGAACTGGATCCAGGCGGCGGCCAGCAGGTTCAAGGTGGGTGCCGGCACGAAGCCCCTGCGGGCCAGCAGCTGCCGGCTGATCTCCCGCGGCGACGGCGACATCAGCCCCTCGTCGCCCTCCGGGAAGACCATGTGGAGCGGGGCGTTGCGGTCGAGCCGGGTCCCGACCCGGCCCATGTCCTCGTCGTACGGGTCGTAGCCCGAGCCGTCGTACGAGCGGAACGGCGCGGGTTCGGCGGTGGGGCGGCGTCGGCGCTCGCCCCCGGCGCCGTAGGTGTCGTACAGGTTCCGGCGGCGCAGGTCGTCGCGGAGCACCCGCAGGTTCAGCAGGGCCAGCGGCTGCGGGAGTTCGTGCCATTCACG
>NZ_JBHWJJ010000303.1:0-1352 GCF_042732005.1 Streptomyces sp. NPDC059851
AGGTAGCCGAGTCCGATCTCCGTGAACGAGTCGAGGGTCTGCTGGAGTGCCGTGAGCAGCGGGGCCACCGAGGGTTCGTCCAGGCCGCGGACCCATTCCGCGAGGTCCCGGATCTCCATCGCGCAGGCGTCGGCGATGCTGATCCGGCCGATCTTCGACGAGCGGGCGCCCTCGCTGAGCCGGGTGCCGTCGCACTCGGGGCAGGTGGTGAAGGTGACCGCCCGCTCCACGAAGGCCCGGACGTGGGGCTGCATCGCCTCCCGGTTCTTCGACAGGAACGACTTGCGGATCTTGGGGATCAGTCCTTCGAAGGTGAGGGTCGCGCCGTCGACCTTCACCTTGGTCGGTTCCCGGTAGAGGAAGTCCTGCATCTCCTCCTCGGTGTACTTGGCGATGGGCTTGTCGGGGTCGAGGAAGCCGGACTCCGCGTAGGTCCGCACGATCCACCAGCTGTCCGACTTCCAGCCGGGGATGGTGAACGCGCCCTCGGCGATCGACTTGGAGTCGTCGTAGAGCTGCGTGAGGTCGATGTCGGAGACCGAGCCGCGGCCCTCACATCGGGTGCACATGCCGCCGGTGCGGCTGAAGTCGGCCTGGACCGCCTTCTTGCCGCCGCCCTCGACGGTGATCGATGCGCTCCCCTTCACCGAGGGGACGTTGAAGGAGAACGCGCTGGGCGGGCCGATGTGCGGCGTGCCGAGCCGGCTGAAGAGGATGCGCAGCATGGCGTTGGCGTCGGTGGCGGTGCCGACGGTGGAGCGCGGGTCGGAGCCCATCCGCTGCTGGTCGACGATGATCGCGGTGGTCAGCCCTTCGAGGACGTCGACCTCGGGGCGCGCTTGGGTGGGCATCATGCCCTGCACGAAGGTGCTGTACGTCTCGTTGACCAGCCGCTGCGACTCCGCGGCGATGGTGGCGAACACCAGCGAGCTCTTGCCCGAGCCGGAGACGCCGGTGAACACCGTCAGCCGGCGCTTCGGGATCTCGATGCTGACGTCCTTGAGGTTGTTCTCCCGCGCGCCGAGCACGCGGATCAGGTCATGACTGTCGGCAATGTGCGGCGAAGACGACTGCGACTGGGAAGTGTGCGTGCTCGGGGCCATGCTCGTGGTCTCTCCAAGAATCGTTGTACGGATCGAGGCCGTAACGCTCGCGCGGGCCGCCTGGGGCCGTCCGGCGCCCTCCGGTGCCGCCCGGTACCGCTCGGAGGCGCTCGGAGGCGCCGTTGCGTCGCGGGCGCGACTGTTCGGGGCGCCTTCTCTTGCTGGGTGGTGGGTGTTAGTGGTTGAGGTTTTTGAATTGTTTGATGGCGAGGGGGAGGAAGAGGGCGGTGAGGGTGGTGGGCCAGGCGA
>NZ_JBHWJJ010000304.1:0-1339 GCF_042732005.1 Streptomyces sp. NPDC059851
GTGGTTGGGGGGGTGTGTGGGGGGGCCTTGGGGGTCGGGGGGGTGGGTGGCGGGGTGGGGGTGGGGCGGGGGGGGGGGGGGGGGGGGGGGGGGGGGGGGGGTGCTGTCGGGGGTAGGCATGATTTATGGCCCCTCTGGGATGTGGAGGGCGGGTCAGCGGTGCGGGCCAACACATCACGTTTTTACACCCCGGCCAGCACCCCGCCCCGCCCCCGTCACCGACCCGCACCCCCCGAAACCCCCGAAGTCCCGCTCAGGCCACCGCTCAGCCCTCCGCCGCGGCCCGCCCCGTCAGGGCCGCCAGGCTGGCCCGCACATGGCTCATGTGCGCCCGCATCTCCTCCTCCGCCTCCGCATGCTCGCGCAGCACCCGCTCCGTCTCCCGCCCGATCCGCTCCTCCTGCACCCGCGCCTGCGCGATCAGGTCCGCGGCCTGCGCCTCCGCGTCCTCCTGCCCGTGCCGGGCCGTCTCCTCGGCTTCGGCGTACCCGCGGCGCGCCTCCGCGAGCCGCGCGTCCGCCTGGCGTTCCAGTTCGGCGACCCGTTCCGCCATGTCGGCCTCGCGCCGGGCCATGTCCCGCTGGGCGGCTTCCCACCGCTCGGCCTGTTCCTGTTCCCGCTCCGCGAGCAGTTCGTCGGCCCGCCGCCGCGTTTCGACGAGTGCCGCCTGCGCCTGGGCCCGCCAGGCGGCCGCGTCCTCCCGGGCCTCGCCCAGCAGTTGCTCCGCTTCGCGTTGGGCGGCCTGCACGGCCTGCTGCGCCCGGACTTCGGTCTGCTCACGGACGGCTTCGGCGTCTTGCCGGGCCAGTTCGGCGGATCGTTCGGCGTAGGCTTCGGCTGCGCTCATCGCGTCCGCGGCGTCGGCCCGCGCTTCGCTGCGCAGTGCCTCCGCTTCCTCGATGACCAGCGCGTAGATCCGCCGGGCGCGCTCGGTGAGGTCCTCGTACTGGTGCGGGACGAGGGAGGCGACGGCTTCCCGCAGCCGCTCGGCCTCCGCTTCCATCTGCTTGGCCAGGACGGTCAGTCGCGCCACCCGCTCCCAGGCCTCGTCGCGGCCCGCGAACAGCCGGGCGACGTACCGGTCGACCTGGTCGGTCCGGTAGCCGCGAACTCGTACGATCGCGAAACCCTGTCCGTGAGGGGACATGCGTGCAGCCATCCTGGGAGCGCCTCTCTCGCGGGGATTCCTGTCAAGGATGCGTCATTTGCGGCCAGAAGCCGGAATGGCCGGGCCGGGACCCCGTTCCAGGGTCCCCCCCCCCGCCCCCCAACGCCAAAACACCCGCACCACGACCGACCACACAACAATCGCACCCCACGAGCCACCCCCCCCAGCCGG
>NZ_JBHWJJ010000305.1:0-1291 GCF_042732005.1 Streptomyces sp. NPDC059851
CAGTCGTGGAGCTGGGCCCGGACGGTGTGCTGTCCGCGCTCGCGCAGGACTGCCTGACGGGCTCGGCCGACATCGCTTTCGTGCCGGTCCTGCGCGCGCGGCGCACGGAGGCGGAGACGGCGGTTGCCGCTGTCGCGCGGGCGTACGTGCGGGGTGCTGACGTGGACTGGTCCGCGTTCTTCGCAGGCACGGGCGCGGAGCGGGTCGAGCTCCCGACGTACGCCTTCCAGCGACAGCGCTACTGGCCGGAGAAGGCCCTGTCGAGTGGCGGCGCGGTTCCCGCGTCTGCGGTCGGCGCGGTCGACGCCCGGTTCTGGGAGGCGGTGGAGCACGGGGACCTCGCGTCCCTGGCCGCCGAACTGGAGGTCGACACCGAGGCGCCGTTCAGCGAACTCGTTCCCGCCCTGTCCGCGTGGCGGCGACAGGGCCAGGAGCAGTCCGAGGTGGACGGCTGGCGCTACCGCGTGTCGTGGAAGCCGCTGGCGGATGCGTCGGCCGGTGGTGTGGGGCTGTCGGGCACGTGGCTGGTCGTGACCCCAGCCGCCGGTGTCGACGGCGTCTCCGCCGTGGCGGAGGCCCTGGCCGGCCGTGGGGCCGAGGTCCGTCAGGTGGTTGCCGGGGCCGGTGCCGATCGCGGTGCTGTGGCCGGCCTGCTGGCGGAGGCGGGGTCGGTGGCCGGGTCGGTGGCCGGTGTGGTGTCGCTGCTCGCGCTGGGTGAGGCCGCCGGTGTGGTGGACACGGCCGTGCTCGTGCAGGCGTTGGGTGATGCCGGGATTGAGGCGCCGCTGTGGTGTGTGACCCGGGGTGCGGTGAGTGTGGGTCGTTCGGACCGTCTCGTTTCGGTGGTTCAGGCGCAGGTGTGGGGTCTGGGTCGGGTGGCCGCGCTTGAGCTGCCCGAGCGTTGGGGTGGCTTGGTGGACCTGCCGGAGGTGTGGGACGGGCGGGTCATGGGCCGGCTGGTCGGGGTGCTGGCCGGCGGTGTTGCCGGTGAGGACCAGGTCGCGGTGCGGTCGTCGGGTGTCTTCGGGCGTCGGCTCGTGCGGGCGGCCCGCGTGGAGGGTGCTGCGTCCTGGACGCCGTCCGGGACGGTGCTGGTGACCGGGGGTACCGGTGCTTTGGGTGGCCGGGTGGCGCGTTGGTTGGCCGGTGCGGGGGCGGAGCGGCTGGTGTTGACCAGTCGTCGGGGTGCGGATGCGCCCGGTGCGGCGGAGCTGGTGGCCGAGTTGGCGGAGCTGGGGGTCGAGGTGTCGGTCGTGGCGTGTGACGCCGCTGACCGGGAGGCCCTCCGTGT
>NZ_JBHWJJ010000306.1:0-1283 GCF_042732005.1 Streptomyces sp. NPDC059851
GACCTCGCCCGCTGGAACCGCGACGGCCACCTCGAATACCTCGGCCGCGCCGACCAGCAGCTCAAACTCCGCGGCTTCCGCATCGAACCCGGCGAAATCGAGACGGTCCTGTGTCGACACGACTCGGTGGCGCAGGCGGCGGTGGTCCTGGGCGAGGCCAGGCCGGGTGAGAAGTGCCTGATCGGCTATGTGACACCGGCCGAAGGCGCCCGCGTCGACGTCGCCGAGCTGCGCGCGCACGCCTCCGCGGCCCTGCCCGACTACATGGTGCCGACGGCGTACGTCGTCCTGGACGCCCTGCCGCTGACGGTCAACGGCAAGCTCGACCGCCGGGCGCTGCCGCAGCCGGACTTCCACCACCACCCCACGGCCGGCCGCGCGCCCCGCAACCCGGCCGAGGAAATCCTCTGCAGCCTCTACGCCGACACCCTCCACCTGCCCGGCACGACCATCGACGACAACTTCTTCCACCGCGGCGGCCACTCCCTCCTCGCCACCCGGCTCATTTCCAAGGTGCGGGACGCCTTCGGGGTGCGGTTGCTGGTACGGGACGTGTTCCAGCACCCGACGGTGGCAGCGCTGGCCGAGCGCATCGCGGCCGGCCACGGCGACGTCGCCCGTCCTGCGCTGGTGGCGGGGGAGCGGCCGGAGCGCCTGCCGCTGTCGCCGGCGCAGCAGCGGCTGTGGTTCCTGGACCAGTTGGAGGGGCCGTCGGCGACGTACAACATCCCGATGGCGGTTCGGCTGACGGGGCCCCTGGACGAGGGGGCGCTGCGCGGAGCCGTGGCCGATGTCGTCGGCCGGCACGAGGTCCTGCGGACGCGGTATCCCGTGGAGGAGGGTGAGCCCTGCCAGCAGGTGGTCCCCGGCGACCGGGCCGGGGTCCCGTTCACCGTGCTCGGCGCCACGGAGGAGGCCCTCGCGGCCGCGATCACGGAGCAGGCGGGTAGGCCGTTCGCCCTGGACACCGAACTGCCCCTGCGGTGTGTCCTGTTCGAGCTGGGTGAGCAGGAGCACGTCCTGCTGCTGGTCGTGCACCACATCGCCTCGGACGGCTGGTCGAACACCCCGCTGATGCGGGACCTGGGGGCGGCGTACACGGCCCGGGCGGCGGGGACCGCCCCCGGTTGGGAGCCGCTGCCGGTCCAGTACGCGGACTACACGTTGTGGCAGCGGGAGGTGCTGGGCGACGCGGACGAGCCGGGCAGTGTGTTGGCGTCGCAGCTCGACCACTGGAAGGCGGCGTTGGTCGGGCTGCCGGACGAGGTGTCGCTGCCCGCGGA
>NZ_JBHWJJ010000307.1:0-1243 GCF_042732005.1 Streptomyces sp. NPDC059851
GGCTCCGGCCGCCCCGGCTCCGGCCGCCCCGGCTCCGGCCGCTCCGGCTCCGGCCCCGGTCGCCGCCGCCCCGGTGGCTCCGGCCGCCCCGGCCGCCCCGGTTGCCCCGGCCGCTCCGGTGGCCCCGGCCGCCGCTCCGGCTCCGGTCGCCCCGGCCGCCCCCGTCTCGCCGGCGGTCGCCGGTGACGAGGGCGCGTACGTGACCCCGCTGGTGCGCAAGCTGGCCTCCGAGGCCGGCGTCAACCTGAACACGGTCACGGGCACCGGCGTCGGCGGCCGCATCCGCAAGCAGGACGTCCTCGCCGCTGCCGAGGCCGCCAAGGCCGCTGCTGCCGCCCCCGCTCCGGCCGCTGCCGCCGCCGCTCCGGCCGCTGCTGCCGCGGTGTCCGAGCTGCGCGGTCAGACGGTCAAGATGACCCGCATGCGCAAGGTCATCGGCGACAACATGATGAAGGCCCTGCACTCGCAGGCGCAGCTGTCGTCCGTGGTCGAGGTGGACGTCACCAAGATCATGAAGCTGCGCGAGAAGGCCAAGGCCGGCTTCCTCGCCCGCGAGGGCGTCAAGCTGTCCCCGATGCCGTTCTTCGTCAAGGCCGCGGCCCAGGCGCTGAAGGCCCACGCGGTCGTCAACGCCCGGATCAACGACGACGAGGGCACCATCACCTACTTCGACTCGGAGAACATCGGCATCGCCGTGGACTCCGAGAAGGGCCTGATGACCCCGGTCATCAAGGGTGCCGGTGACCTCAACCTGGCCGGTATCGCCAAGGCGACCGCCGAGCTGGCCGGCAAGGTCCGCAGCAACAAGATCACCCCGGACGAGCTGTCCGGCGCGACCTTCACCATCAGCAACACCGGCTCGCGCGGCGCGCTGTTCGACACGGTCATCGTGCCGCCGAACCAGGTCGCGATCCTGGGCATCGGTGCCACGGTGAAGCGCCCGGTGGTCATGGAGACCGCCGAGGGCACCGTCATCGGCGCCCGCGACATGACGTACCTGACCCTGTCCTACGACCACCGCCTGGTGGACGGCGCGGACGCGGCCCGGTACCTCACGGCCGTCAAGGCGATCCTGGAGGCCGGCGAGTTCGAGGTCGAGCTCGGCCTGTAAGGCTCCCGCTGCCCCATCGGCAGTCACCCGCACGGCGCCCCTGCCGGAGATACCTCCCTGATGGGCGCCGGCCGGACGCCCAGCCGGGCCGATCTGCATGCTATCACGCGGGCGGGCCCCGCGACAGGAGGA
>NZ_JBHWJJ010000308.1:0-1239 GCF_042732005.1 Streptomyces sp. NPDC059851
ACCGCAGCCAACTCCTCAGCCATCACACCCGATCAACGACACAGGCCATCAGCCAGACACGCCACCCGCGAACCAACCTGACCAAGCACTACTAGTGCTCAGACCGGAAAGGTTCACCGCCGACGCCCCCACCGCTACGGGGAGCCGATCCCGCGGGCGGAGAATCCGGCCCGCGCCGGGGGCACCTCCCAGTGGAAACCGGGGGAGTTCGAGCGCACCGGGCGCGGAGCGGCCGGAACGGGGTCCGGGGCGGAACCCGCCACGCGGCGGAGCTGCATATCCGGTACCGCGGGAAGGGGCGGGGCGGGGAACCGGCTCCGCGCAGCGGCAGCGGCAACGACGGGGGCGGCCGGTCAGGCCGAGAGGGTGGCGGGGGCGAGGGGCCGGGCGGCGGCCGGGACCGCGACGGCGGCCTCGTACCGGTGCAGCAGCAGGCGGGCCAGTTGCGGGGCGGCGCCGAGAACGCCGGCCACCACGTCCGCCCCGGCCTCCCGCGCCCCGGCGGCGATCCGGTCGGGCAGCCGACCCGGGGCGATGACGTAGGGCGCCACCGCGATACGGCGGACGCCCTCCGCCCGCAGCGCCCGTACGGCGTCCTCCGTACGGGGCAGGGCGGCGGAGGCGAACGCAGGCCGCACGGCGCACCAACCGGTGTGCCGCCACTCCCGCGCGGTTTCAGCGATCGCTGCGATCGCCTCCGGGTCCGATGAGCCGGCGGACGCGAGCACCACACCGGTGGTGGCGCGGTCCGCCGGGGTGATCCCCGCCTCCTGCAGCCGGAGTTCCAGCGCCGCCGTCAGCAGCGGGGAGGGGCCCAGGACGTCGGCGACGCGGACCGTGAGGCCCGGTAGCCGGACCAGGGCCTCCGCGAGCGCCGCGGGGACGTCCGCCTTCGCGTGGAAGGCGCGGGTCAGCAGCAGCGGCAGCGCGACCACGTCGTGGACGCGGTCGGCGTGCAGCGCGGACAGTACCTGCTCGACCCGGGGGGCGTTGAAGTCCAGGAAGGCCGTCTCCACCCGCAACCCGGGCCGCAGCGCCCGCACGCGCCGGGTGAGGGCGTGCACGGTCGCCGCGTGCCGCGGGTCGCGGCTGCCGTGGGCGATGACGAGGAGCACGGGGACGGGTGCCACGGTGATCAGCTCCGGGCCAGCAGGCCGCGGCTGCGCAGCACCCACCGCTCTACCGGGCTGAAGACCAGCAGGTCGATGGCGATGCCGACGACGAGGATCAGGATGATGG
>NZ_JBHWJJ010000309.1:0-1170 GCF_042732005.1 Streptomyces sp. NPDC059851
CATCGGGCACACGCAGGCGGCTGCCGGTGTCGCCGGCCTGATCAAGATGATCATGGCGATGCGGCACGGGGTGCTTCCGCAGACCCTGCACGTGGATGCCCCGTCGAGTCACATCGACTGGGAGGCCGGTGACGTCGAGCTGCTGACCGAGGCCGTGGAGTGGCCGGACACCGGCCGTCCCCGCCGGGCCGGTGTGTCGTCCTTCGGCATCAGCGGCACCAACGCGCACACGATCATCGAGCAGCCGCCGGTTCCCGAACCGGCGACGGCACCCGAGGCGGACCCGGTCCTGCCGGTCGTCCCCTGGCTGCTCACGGCGAAGGGCGAGCAGGCGCTCCAGGCGCAGGCACGTCGACTCCAGGACTTCGTCCTGTCTGCACCGGATGCCTTGCGTCCGGTCGACATCGCGTGGTCGCTGGTGGCGGGCCGGGCGCAGTTCGAGGACCGTGCGGCGGTCGTCGCCGCGGACCGTGAAGGTCTGCTGGCCGGTCTCGCCGCGCTGGCGGAAGGCGGTTCGGCGGCAGGCGTGGTCACGGGCTCGCCCGTGGGCGGGAAGGTCGCCTTCCTGTTCACCGGGCAGGGCAGCCAGCGCCTCGGCATGGGCCGCGAGCTGTACGAGACCCGGCCGGTGTTCGCGGACGCGCTGGACGCGGTCTGCGAGCGGCTGGAACTTCCCCTGAAGGAAGCCCTGTTCGGGTCGGACGCGAAGCTGCTGGACCGGACCGAATACACCCAGCCCGCCCTGTTCGCGATCGAGGTCGCGCTGTTCCGCCTCGTCGAGTCGTGGGGCCTGAAGCCGGACTTCGTTGCCGGCCACTCGATCGGTGAGATCGCGGCCGCGCACGTGGCGGGTGTGCTGTCGCTGGACGACGCGTGCGCGCTGGTCGCGGCCCGCGGCCGGCTGATGCAGGCGCTCCCGGCCGGCGGCGTGATGATCGCCGTCCAGGCTTCGGAGGACGAGGTCCTGCCGCTGCTCACCGACAGCGTGAGCATTGCCGCGATCAACGGGCCGCAGTCGGTCGTGGTCGCGGGTGACGAGGACGCGGCCGTCGCCGTCGCGGAGGCCTTCCAGGCCCAGGGCCGCAAGACCAAGCGGTTGACGGTCAGCCACGCGTTCCACTCGCCGCACATGGACGGCATGCTGGACGACTTCCGTCAGGTGGTGGCGGG
>NZ_JBHWJJ010000310.1:0-1136 GCF_042732005.1 Streptomyces sp. NPDC059851
CGGAATCGCCCGCCTGCACAACCTCACCCTCGCCGGCTGACAAGAACACGCAGGTCACCCGGCACACCAAAGATCATTTGCGGGACAACCCTTAGGCGAGCTTCATCCACGCAGTTGTCTCCACCGACCCGTCCTCGGCCACGACCCACGCCCTACGGGCGGCGGGCCAGCAAGTGGGTGTCGAGGAAGCCTCGCTCGGACGCTGGGTCGTGGAGCAGCCGGGCGAACGTGACGAGCCCGGCCGCGGCCAGCAGCTCGGCGAACCGGTCCGCCGGCCAGCTATATGCGGGCGTCACCTTGTGGTCGAAGCGGACCGGCTCTGGTCCATCGGTCCCGAAGAAGGACACCAGAAGTAGGCCCCCTGGTGCCAGGACACGCACCTGCTCGGCGAGCAGCGCGGGCAATTCTCCAGGTGGGGTATGGATCATCGAGTAGTGGGCCAGCACTCCGCCGAGTGCGCCGTCCTCGACCGGCAGGGCCTCCATTCGCGCTTCGTCGAACCGCAGCGCCGGCTGGGCCCGCCGTGCGTGGTCGACCATGGCCGGGGAGAGGTCGAGGCCGAAGGCGTCCAGCCCCAAGTCGTGCAGCATGGCCGTCAGATGACCGGGGCCGCACCCGACGTCGGCTACCCGCAGGTTCCCCGTCTCGTGGGCGCGGCGCAGGGCTGCGGCGGGGGAGTCGGCGACGCCGGTGAAGACGTGCACGCCGTGGCGGTCGGGGTGGTGGCTTTGTACACGAGAGAGTTTGGGAGTCACTCACGGCCCGGCGGGTGGTTTACGGGTGTGAGTCAGAGCTCGCCGCGGCGTGCGAGCTGCTTCACCGCGTTCTCACGGATGATCTCGTTCTCGGCGTCGCGCGAGCCCTCGAGGGCGTCCCAGGCTTCCTCGCTGGGAATGCCGCCGAGCGCCCAGATCGCCTTCACCGCGGTCGGCAGCGGCATGCCCGCATTGCACCCCGCGCACGCGTACGCCCCCAGACTCGCAGACCACACCTCGCCTCCCCGGTGAATCGGTGGGCAGCCGTCGGAAGCGGGAAGCTCATTGAGCTTTTTCAACGTGGCCACTGATCGGGTGATCGGGGTGGCCGCGCAACGGGCGAGGCCCTCGGGTTGTTGAGCGGGATGTCTGACGTCCGTA
>NZ_JBHWJJ010000311.1:0-1128 GCF_042732005.1 Streptomyces sp. NPDC059851
ATGACGTCCTCGACCTGGCCGGTTGAGAAGGTGCGGGCCCGGTTGGCATGGCGGGCCGTGCGGGCGGTACGGCCGCAGGTGTGGGTGGTGGACGACACCGGTTTCCCCAAGGACGGCCGTTCCTCGCCCGGGGTGGCCCGCCAGTACTCGGGCACCCTGGGCAAGGTCGGCAACTGTCAGATCGGCGTCAGCGTCCACGCCGCCTCCGACACCGCCTCATGCCCGTTGTCCTGGCGGCTGTTCCTACCCGAGAGCTGGGACGGTCCCCAAGCCGCCGGCCTGCGGGAACGCTGCCGGATCCCCGATGCCGAGCACCACCGTCCGAAGTGGCAGCTTGCCCTGGACATGCTCGACGAACTCGCAGGGATCGGGCTGCGGCCCGCCGCGCTGGTGGCGGACACCGGCTACGGCGCGAACGCCGACTTTCGGCACGGCCTGGAAGACCGGGGCCTGGCCTACGTCCTTCAGGCGAAGGCCGAGATGACCGCCCACCCGGAAGACGCCGAACCACTCACGCCTGCCTATGGCGGGCTCGGGCCGCGTCCGCTGCCGCGTTACCGCACCCGCCCGGTGTCCTTGCGGGAGCATGTGCTGGCCGCCGGACGTGGGCGGGGACGGACCGTGGTCTGGCGCAAGGGCTCCAAAGCCGCGCTGAGCTCGCACTTCGTGCTCCTGCGGGTCCGGCTCGCCGGGCGGCGGCCCAAACCTGCCGCGGACGGGACGATCCCACTGTGTTGGCTGATCGCCCAATGGCCCGAAGGCCACGACGAGCCAGTGAAGTACTGGATCTCGAACCTGCCCGGGGAGATCCCTGCGAAGGACCTGGTCCGTCTGGCGAAGTCCCGCTGGCGCATCGAGCACGACTACCGCGAACTGAAGACCGCTCTGGGCCTGGACCACTTCGAGGGCCGCTCGTTCACCGGCTGGCACCGCCACGTCATCCTCGTCACCGCCGCCCACCTGTTCCTCACCGAACAGCGGAGGACCCCAAAAGCCCCTGCCAGGGCCTGACCCTCTACCAGGCCCTGGACCTCCTCCAACACCTCATCGCCACCTGGACCGGCACCTGCCCCACCTGCCAGCAAACCATCCCCTGGCAGCCCTACGACACCACCTAACAAAGCACTA